>NZ_RQVH01000021.1:0-28867 GCF_003992185.1 Veillonella sp. CNR 79/14
GGCTTATGTTTACTTCTTTCGAAGTAATTACCTTTTATTGTTCAGTTTTCAAAGATCAACTTTGTCTTCACAACACTACGTTGTGGCGACTAGATTATAATAACAGATTCACAAGTTCGTGTCAACAGTTATTTTTAATCTTTTTTCATTTTAGGTTCATCTAATTATGAACCGCATGTTCTCTCGAACATGTTTAATAGTATATTCTATTTCCAAGCAAAAAGCAACCCCTAATTTTAAATTTTTATACTCATCCTCTATATGTATATAATAATTTAATGCTCCTAGTAGACAACAAAGTTATACCTATAGCATCTTAAAACTTTCATCAAATAATATCCTTATCTCTACACAAATAGAATGCCGTACTCTACCAATTTTTTATCTCTACTTAACCAACCCTATCATGTGTTGGACCTTTATAGCTATGTTATTGACTACATCATACAAATATATGCCCCCTATCAACCACTCATATACTTCCCATCTGAGGAACGCTGTTTTGAGTAGTAGCCTTGTGGTGTTATTATTGACTAAATCAAGCAAACACGAGAAGAGCACGGTGTGCCCCCGAACAAACATTATGAAATACCGTTTGAGAGGGGGTATACCGTGCTCTTCCCTTTATTATATTAAGTTAAAACCACCACAGGCTACATAGCATCACAAGAGACGATTCATTATGAAATACCGTTTCTAAAGGAATGTACCGGCCTCTTCTCACACATCATCCCCGAAGAGAACGCAGTCATGCGTAGTAGCCTTTGGACGGCCTTTTATTAGCTAAGTAAACCAATCAGCATAGAAATGAGCAACATGTTCCTAAACAAACATTACGTAGTACCGTTTGTGAAGGAATGTGTTGCTCGTTTCCCTTTGCTATACATAACCGAGACCGTCCAGCCTACATAGCATCACAAGTGAACGCTTTCGCCCAGTTCGAAGTTCCCTTTACTTGTGACTACTCGATCTGTCGGATTTAACCCATCAAGTATGGTCACAGCACCATCCACTTCTAATCCAATCTCAATTGTCTTAATATCAATTGTATTTTCATCTGTTAACACATATACAAACTTACCATTCTCACCATCACGAATAACTTCTTTAGGCAAAGTAAGCGCCGGTGCTTCCACTTTCGTTTCAATCACCAATGTATAGAACTCTCCAATCGTCACTTGTCCAGATTGTACGTTAAAAGTTGCTTTCACCGTGATACTCGGCCCTGATTCGGTTCCCACAAATGTAATCTGTCCCGGCGCCTGTGTTCCATTTACATCTAAATAGACATCCACGCCACCAGTAATGCTGGGCTGCTTCAAAATAGATCCAAAGCTTTGTGGGACACTCAATGTGGCCACCACTGGAGAATCTTGTTGTATAAGAATAAGTGGCTTCCCTTCGATGGCAATCTTTCTATCTTCATTATAAATAGCTGCTACTCTACCTTCCATCGGTGAAAGCACTTGCGCTGCTGCTATTTGTGCTTGTATTTTAGCGATGGCTGCTTCAATACCCGAGGTATCCGCCCCAGATCCGCCTGAATAGGAAGGAACCGTTACCACTTGCGATTGCGCCCTCGCCGCAATCGTTTCAAACTCGCGATTCGTAATAATGCCAGCATCACGCATATATCGTGCCCTCTCCACATCCGCTGATGATACACTACCACCCACTACTGTAGTCGATGTACTCTGTTGTGGCACCCGACTCCGCGCCTCCTGCAACTGTCCTAATAGCGATTGCAACTGTTGTTGTAGTGACGTCGTGTCAATCATAGCCAACACTTGACCGGCTTTCACCATGTCACCTACTTTCACTGTGAAAGTAGACACTGGTCCCGACACCGTCGGTTCCACGCTAGCCTTATGCAATGCCGTAATGTTCGCTTCATGACTGATGCGCACCGGCATTTGACGTTCTACAGGGTTCATCACTTGCACCGTTTTAGGCAGCATCCATGCGAATACACCACCTGCAACGAGTAGTGCCGCCACCACTATTATATATATCCAATATTTACGTATCCAAAAATAGTTCATCATACACTCCTCTCATATAGAGAGTATTATACTACTCTTAATCAGTAATATCTAGCACACACTAGACTAGACCGTACTAGGTACTAAAAACACATTATATACCGATGGTATCTCCACATACAGATAATCAAGGCCTTAAGCCTTAAGGTAAACCGTTATCCATGGTAGCCTTGTAATACATCTATAAACCGTGCTATAATAAATGTAACAAAAGAAGAGCCATCAACGTGTGAAGGCGTTAGGCTCATCTGGAATACTATAAAATGATGACCTAACGTGTATAAGTAATGGGAATACTTATTAAATCGTTAGGTCTTTCACATATCAAAAATTACTTTTTTAAGTATGTGAGTAATGCTAATAATAAAATACCGAAACCAATTATCAAAGATAATGCTTCAAATACCGTCATATTACCCACCTCCTTTACCGAGTAAAGAAGATGAACCTAACATCACGTCAATGACTCTTCTAATTTTATATTATACTACAAAAATTTCTCGTATCGTGAACTTTTTGCTAAATAAATCTATAAGCCAACCTGTGCTATAATGAATCTAACAAAAAAGAGCCCCCAGAGGAACGCCGTCACGCGTAGTAGCCTTGTGGCGGGCCTTTCTACCTAAATCACACAAACGCAAGAAGACCGTAACATACCCCTGAACAAACATAACCACTGTATAGTTTGAGAAGGGGTGTGTTACGGTCTTCTCTTTATCATATTTAGTTAACCCCGCCACAGGCTACATAACGTTACAAGTGACGACTTATATAGCGTTAGAAGTGATGCCCATACCTATAAACTCAAGATTATATGTATGCGCATTTTCGCTAGCTAACTGGCTCGTCGTCTCATGGCAAGTAAATAAAAATACTTGTGTATGTTCACTAATTCTTTCTATTACCTGTAACGTCAACTTTTGCCGTTCTAAATCAAATCTAACTAACACATCATCTAACAGTAACGGTAAAGATTCTACTTTTTCAGCAAATGACTCCGCCAAGCTAAGTCGCAATGCCAAATACACTTGATCTCCCAGTCCACTACTCCATTTACCTAAAGGAATCTCTCGTCCCGTTGTATCTTTTACATATGCCCCTTTATGCGCATCATCCATATGCAGAGTATAGATACCACCTGTCATGGCTTTCACATAGGCAGACGCTCTCGCCAGCATCGTCGGTTGCCGATCTGTTTCGTATTCTTGTTGTGCTAGTTCCATGCCATGGTTGATGAATACATAAGTCATCCACTCTTCCAAAGCTTCTCGAAGCTCCGCTTCTAGCTGTTCTTTTTTCAACAATGCTTCGGACACTGCATGAGATGTGCTCAAGTGGCGCATAGATTCCTGCAAGGTCCCCCGCTCTTCATACAATGCCTGTAAGGATGATTCAATATTCGCTAATTCCGTTTCACTGCGGGAGTACTCTAATTCCCACTTCCCTTTATCATTGCCTTGTAAACGACGATACCACACATCCTTATGAAATTCTTTCGGTGCCAACAAATCCAATTGTCGCTGACTTTGCCGATAAATCGTCTCCCACTGCTTATATTGATCCTGTTCCAATAAGCGCTGACGATATTCTGCCGCACTCTTAGCACCACCTTTTTGAATCAACTCTTCTTGGGCTAAGAATAATCCTTTTTCTTTCTTGCTCCACGTAGCATATTCTTCACGATAGTTTTTACGCTGGCTTTCCTTTTGCTCCCATCGCACACGATTCTGCTTATGTAATTGCAATTGATGATAGACTACACGCAGCTCTACGATAGATGGCAATGTCTGCAACTGCAAGGAGCTCCACAATTTTCGACACCGATTCACAATCGCATCCAATTGTTCATGATGCAAGCCCACTTGCTTTTGGTAGCCCTCAAACTCACGTAATCGCTCATGATACGCTTGATATTCTTCTTTCATGCCATAGAATGCATCATCTCGGTTCGTCTGTTTTGCCGCCTTTGGCAACCAGGCTTCCCAGATATCCATGGCCTCAGTGCCTGCCGCTTCCAAGATTTTACCTTCCGCCACCCACTGCGCTTTCATTACTTCGTAAGCTTTAAAATGGCTTACATCCTCTTCATAGCCTTTGATTTGTTCCGATACTTCCTGTATATCTGAAAGTAAACTTTCATACTCATCTTCCCTGGTCGGCATAGTTCGTTTGGCTATCTTTTCCAAACTTGAGAAGTCTTTAACAGATATGTTCACACCTACTGAATCTGTTTGTCTCGCCTTATATTTTTGAACTATTAGAACCACGCCTAGCAATACTCCTAAGATGCCTGCTATAGCCTGTATACCAAACACATCTGCATAGGTCATATGCCAAGCTAATAGGATTATACCTAACACTACTAATACTGTTCCACCTATATAGTAAGCTCGTCCCGATTTCACTATTACCTCAGGTTCAGCCTGTTGTCCTAATAGGTATGCATTCTTGAGAGCTTCTAGGGCAGTTTGTTTTTCTTCTAGCCCTCTCACTGCATCAGCTACCTGAAGGGCTCCATCATCCTGCGGAAACGGCTCTCGACGTTGCCATGTCTCATAGGCTTCACGAGCACTTCGTAATTGCCGTGCCGCTTGTTCCCCATCATGCCAATTCACATCTCTAGGAAACTCTTCTACATCACGCCAATACTTATGAGATTTTCCTATGATTGCCAATTGCGCCTGTACTTTTTCTAGATAGAGATCTCCTTCACGGCATTCTTTTTCTAACTGTGTCCACTTAGATATCTCTTGGTACAAACTTTCAATTTCTTGCTCATACATTCCAAGCCTATCTTCGGGATCAAAGTTATCTGGTACTAGCCCTTCCTCTTTACCACGCCACACACGCATATACTCTTGGCAACGACGAATTTCTTCATCTAATGCTAAAAACGTTTCTCGTTCTAAAGGCTCATTCACATGGAATTGATGCATATGTTGTTTTGCTTCTTCTGCCCGTTTATACGTATCCCAAGCACGCAAAACACGTTCCACTTCTTGTAGATACTCCTTGCGCTCTTGCCGTTGCTCTTGCAATGCAGCTTCTTTCTGTTCTAACTCTACTAAAGAAGCTTGCCATGTATAATACTCCTGTTCTCCTTGCTGAAGTTTACGGATTTCCTGTTCTGCCTCTTGTAAACGGTCCAACAAAGCATTAATGGTTCGCTTACCACTAGGTGAAGCTACTAATAACTGACTGGCTAATTCATCTACATCTTTCACAAGTGTACCCAGAGATTCTCCGCCCTCAGCACCAAAAAACCGAGTTCTCACGTCTACTTCCTGTATGATGTCTACCCCTTGTAGATCATCTAAGGTAATAGCAAAAATGCGATCGTACGTCTTTTTATCTAGTCCTTGCCACCATAATTCTGCTGGCTCTACGGTATAGCGCTCTCCTCCTACCTCGTAAAAGTCTAGTTCTTTTCCTTTACGCCCAATATGGTATGTGTGACCTTCTCGCTCCACTAGAATATATCCATCTACAGGCTCTTCTTTCCTCTTTGTTCCCAGTAAAATACCACGAAAGGCTTGGAGCAATGTAGTTTTTCCACTCCCGTTCGGTCCATATAACACATGTAATCCTGTATCATGGGGCTGAAATCTCCACTTAGTATAGGGGCCATATTGTTCTATATATATTTCTTTAATCTTCATGATCATTCCCCTGTAATAAACGGACTCCATCACGTCTCGCCTTTTCATAAGCGGATTGCAACATAGCCTCTGTCACTAGTCGACTATGCGTTCCTATTCGCTTCCATTCTGGGCGAGCTTTTACAATCATTTCTAGTGCTTCTATCCCCGTATACATGGAATCGATAGCTTTCACATAATCCCTAATCATCCCCGGTGCTATACTTGGATGACTAATACTGCCTAATTCACAATCGATACCGATAATATACACTCCATATTTACCTGTCTCTTCAGCATGAGATTCCTCTATCCAAATAGCTCGAACCTTGCTATCTCGTGCCATCTCTGATAAAGGTCCTGCTCCTATCAAGCGAATCGATAACAAAATAGATATATAAGATTTCCGTAACATCTCTTTTTTGTGACGCAACATTTCTAACATTTCCAATACAGATTTTACTTGTCCTAAATCAATAGTCTCTTCAGCAAAACGGATGGCATTCGTCTCATAAAATTGCGTTTCTACAGCACCACGACTAGATACATCCACTACATAGCAACCTTTCGGTCCGCTTTCACCACGATGCAATCCTTGTGTGTTTCCTGCATACACAATATATGGATGATCGCTAATAATTTGACGCTTATGAACATGCCCAAAAGCCCAATATTGAATAGGAATACTACGCAAGGATTCCAGTGTACAAGGTCCTGTCTGATCATGCCCTTCATGGATGCCTACTGTACCATGCACCAGGGCAATGGAAAAAGGATCGCTCCGCAATGGATGGATAGTAGAGGCCATATCTTCATATTGTGTACTATGGTCAATACTCCGTCCATACAGACCCGCTACCTCTTGTCCTCGCACTAGAAGCGGAAACCGTTCCACCCATTCAGATGAAAAGATATGCACATTCTTTGGCAACGGCATATGTCGCTTCCAACTATCAGCAGGGTCATGATTACCTTGTACTACATAAACAGCAATCTGTTCCTTATCCAAACTTTCACATCCACGTACAAAATGCATCTCTGCTTCTAAAGGATGGTCTACTCCATCATATACATCACCTGTAACCAGAACTGCTGCTACACGCTGACGAATAGCTAGATTTACAATATTCTGAAAGGATGTATAGGTAGCACGTACCATGGCTGCATCTAAGGATCTGCCAAATGATTTTAAATAGCGAAAAGGCGCCCCTAAATGGAGATCCCCACATTGTATAAATCTAAATGGTATACCCATATTATAACCCTTTCCATGCCTTTGCTAATATCTGTACTGCCCGTTCTAATTCACAGGTAGGAATACCGCTAAAAGACAATAAAACCTCCACCATATCGGTGTCCACTGTATCTAACACCTTAACATCACAAGCCGATGCTAAGGCTCGTAATGCCAACTGTTCTCCATCCACATACCTGAGTCGCACCCCTGCATAGACTCCTCCTTCAGGAGCAACCACTTCATAAGTATCACCCAAATAGCGTCGCAATAAACTAGTAAAATACTTACTTTTTTCTAAATAGTGTTTTCGAAGCCGACGAATTTGTTTATTCCATTCCCCTGCATTCATATACATAGCCCATGCCAACTGTTCTAGGACACTAGCACTTTGCCCGTAATCTTTACGATGACTATGAAAGTCTTTATACAAAGTGATTGGCAATACAAGATAGCTTAATCGAATAGAAGGTGGTAATACCTTCGATGGTGTGCCCATGTAAATCACGCAATCATTTCTATCCATTCCTTGTAAGGATAATACAGGCTTCCCATAATAACGAAGTTCACTATCATAGTCATCCTCGATAATATATGCCTCTTTATGCTGAGCCCATCGCAACAATTCCATTCGTTCTTGTATCGTCATGATGCGTCCCATACTATCTCCATGAGATGGCATACAATAGACCACATCTATCTGCGCTTTTTGAAGAGTATGGATTCGCCCCGGAGAACGCATATCTAGTTCTAGCACAGAAAATCCATAGTCCTTCCAAACTGCTTTCGCAAAACTAGGACTTTGACGATCCAAAGCCACCTTAGATTTTCCTTGACGTTGCAATAAAGAGACGATCATTTGCAAAGAATTAAGAGTACCACTAGTCACAAGAATACGATCTGCTGTAGCTCTTACACCTCGTGCCTGTTGCAAATATTGATTCAACGCACCCCGCAGTTCTGGTTCCCCTTCTAATTGACCATAGGTCATAAGACGTTTCGTATCTCGTAAGGCATATCCAATAAAACGCTTCCATCGCTTAAAATCAAATCCTTCTGGATCCATGTCTCCGGTAGCAAAATTGTAGAGAATCGGAGATTTCACTGGTGAAAGACTTCCTTCACAGGACATATTCCATGTAGGATAATTCTGCATCATAGTATCACAATCGCCACCTAGAGGCTGCACAATCTCCAATACCTCATAAGGGGCCTTGTTATGAGCTTGAATATATCCTTCCGTAGCCAGTTGTAGATAGGCTTGTTCCACCGTAATCTTACTGACCCCTAACTGTGCCGCCATAGATCGTATAGAAGGAAGCCGTTCCCCTGGACGGTATAAGCCCTGCTCAATATGTACTTTTACAGCCTCATATACCTGCTCGTACATGGGAATCCCTGCATTTGCATCTAGGACAATCATCTAGGCCCTCCAGAATAACAAACCTTACGCCCTTACATGTATATATCTATCTTTAACTCTCAGTTCTTGGGCGGTTCCTTTTATTACTCCATTATCCCCAAAAATTAAGCTATTATTTCTAAAATATATTCTTACTCTCTATTATAAAAGTAAACACGAAAAATGACTACACCAAAAATTACAACGATTTTTCTCCATATATTCACGTAAAGTCTAGTGATATTTGCATTTAGCAATAAACAATGCTATACTTAGCATATAAACAAGAAGAGCTAATAACGTGTGCTGGCGTTAGGCTCATCTCAAAAGAATGCAAAATGAAATATGCCTAACGTGCTAAGGTGTGTGAGACCTTATCCGTTAGGCTTTTTCATTGTCTATTTTACTAGATCAATGAACTGAATTGCTAAACTAACAATAGAAATCATCAAGGAGATTTTTTCATACTTAGTCATAGCAACCACCTCCTCCCATACGAGGAAGAGATGAGCCTAACAACACGTCATTAACTCTTCTACGAACCCATTATACCACAAATTCTACATATGGAATAAAATTCTATAAGCGCAGAATACCTGCATAGCAAAATAATCTCCGCTCTCTGTTAACGCTTATACTATTGACGCAAGTTAACAATAATTATATAATGTAGTCATTATGATGTAGTCATTAAAATCAAACAACTATTACGAGGTGTAATTATGGAAACTGTATCCAAATCTATTTCCTATGAAACAATCATAGCCTATGCGCAAAAAGTATTAGATGGTGGCGAGATCACTCGTGAAGAGGCAGAGCAGCTGATTCACACATCTGACGAAGACACTATGATTCTTTTAGCTATGGCTGATAAAATCCGTCAAAAGTTCAATGACGATACAGTAGACCTATGTGCCATCGTGAACGCCCGTTCCGGTAAATGCCCAGAAAACTGTAAATTCTGTGCTCAATCCGCCCATCATGACACTGGTGTTACTGTGTATCCTTTCATGGAAGAGGATGAAATCGTTAACGCTGCTAAAAAAGCGAAAGAAGCTGGCGCTATCCGCTTCTCCATCGTTACAAGTGGCCGTAACACAAACAACCCAAAAGAGTTCGAGCAAATCTTGAGCGCTCTCACTCGTATTCGTAAAGAAACTGGGTTAGAGATTTGTTGCTCCCTTGGTTTATTGACTTACGAGCAAGCCGTGCAATTAAAAGAAATTGGTGTGACACGTTATCACTCCAACATCGAAACAGCACCAAGCCATTTCCCAGACATTTGTACAACACACTCTTATGAAGATAAAATGTTCACTATCTCCAATGCACAAAAGGCAGGCATTCGTGTTTGCTCCGGCGGTATCTTGGGATTGAATGAAACCAAAGAGCAACGTGTTGAAATGGCATTCGAGTTAAAACGATTAGGGGTAGACTCCGTTCCTTTGAACATTCTTAACCCTATCAAGAACACACCATTCGAAAACAATAAACCAATTCCTCCATTGGAAATTCTTCGAACCTTTGCTGTGTTCCGTTTCGTATTGCCAAAGGCTTTGATTCGTACGGCTGGCGGTCGTGAAGTGAACCTTCGTGACTTACAATCTTACGCATTAAAAGGTGGTTTGAACGGTATTATGGTGGGTGGTTACCTAACAACAGCTGGTCGCTCTCCATTAGATGATCTACAAATGATCAAAGACTTGGAGCTCAACCTTAACACCGTGCAAGAAGCATAATCCTATCACTGTAACAACGAAACTTTTCATTACCTATATGTCTCAATTAGAGAGCTGCAACCATATAGAACTTTCAAATGAGAACAGGGGACCCGATTCCATCGAATCTGGGTCCCCTGTTTTTTAATATATATTCGATTTGCTAAACAATGCGCATCACAGAACGTGTATCCTATATACTATTAATCCAATCAGAAAACAGCCATATACATTCTATTCCAATCGAAATACATCCACACTATAGAACTGCACTCCGCTTACACTATAAAATATTTTCTAGAAATTATAGTATTCCTAGTCCATGCAACACTGGCTCATACACATAATACAAGAACAACCAGGTCCCCAATCCTGCTACGCCGCCTACGAGGGCACCGTTAATGCGGATCCAAGCAAGGTCTTCTTCCACCTTACTTTCAATAAAATGGATGAACCGTTCTGTACTTAAGCTTTGTAGTACTTCACGGATGATGATACCGATAAACCCATGGCTCTTCGAAGCAATGTGCAGCATAATATGAGTTAAGGCTTCTTCTAACCGTTCCACCATGCCCGGCTCTTCACAGTAATGATTCCACAACTCTTGAAAACTCGATTCCAACGCAATGGCCATTGGCGATGTCCCATCCGCAGATACCATGCCTTCACGAATCCGTGGGCATACATACTCTTCTAACATGAGCTCCCAATCTTGCACATCGATCCACTGTTGAATAGCATCGTCCAAGGTCTTTGTGATGCTTCGGTTCGACGCCATATGTTGCAAAGGTCCTACCCATTGATGCAACCACACGAGGCGTTCCGTACTGTTCGGCTGTTTCCAGCGCTCCAACATTTGATGCACTTCTTCGATGATGGCCCGTGCCATTTCTTGGACGTTCACGATGTTCAATCCTTCTGAAAGTCCAATGAGCATGGCAGACACTACATCTTTCTTGCGCTTTTCGATTTCTTCCTCAATAACCGCTTCTAGCCATTGCTGTGCCTTCGGTGTATACAGAGCCCTCTGCAAATAGTCGATGCCGCGAATGACCACACTTTCATAACGATTGTGCTCACACACATGTAGTAAAGTCTGTTGCATAGGACCGATAAAAGACTGATTATGCAAAAATTTCCGCAACCGTTGTGCACCCCATTGGGCCCACTCCCGATCACTACGTCGCTCCCACAACTCCGACAGCACGGTGGCAATCCCTTGGCGCACCGTATTCCGTCCTACATCACTGCGAATATATTGGTCTATAAACGGTACAAACTGTACCCGTTCAATAGCCCTTTTACATTGATCATAGGTGAGAAGTTTCGTATTCACCATGCGGATAATCCCCTCAATAAGGCGATTCTTATTCCGTGGAATCAGTTCCGTATGAAAGGACACACCCAAAGGTTTTCGAAATAAAGCAGTCACCGCAAACCAGTCCGCTACGCTACCGATGAGGGCAGATTGGACAAACCAATACAAACCATCATACCAAGGAGCTGTGATATACCACTGTCCCCACCACACCAAGCCAAACAAAACCGCCATGGTGAGCAGCAAGCGATTCGCATAGGTTGTATAGGGCGTTCTTGGTATTTCTATAACACGAGGGCTCATACAATCCCTCCTTTTAGCAAGGTCAATCCGTAGAAGAGACCGCCTAAAATAGCACCTACCAAGGACCCATTAATGCGTATCATCTGTAAATCATAGCCCAATTTAGATTGTAATATGCGAGTAATTTCCTCTGGTGTGAATCGATTCATCTCGCGCACGACAATCTGTTCAATCCAAGGGCGTACGTAATTTAAGACATGCAACAATTGGAATAGAATAAATCGCTCTGCCTTACGACCTTTCACAGCATTCGTTTCCAAGCGCTCAAAGAAATGGTACAATTCCGTTTCTCCTTGCTCCACATACCGTGCCAAGTCCAACGTATCTTCCAACACATAGCCATCTTCGATGAACTCCCGGAACCAAGCATTTTTTTTATCTTCTAATTTCCGTTGCCACTGTCCATTCTGTGCAAGTTCATCCACTGCCCATCGAACCTTCGTGTATACCGCAGCCCCCAAGGGCGACTGCAAGGATTCTTGGCTCATTAAATAGGCACAGCCTTTCACCTGTATCATGTGTGTAATGTATTCCGGTGAAAGTGACTCCCCACCTAATGCTAACGCCAATTCTCGCAAAAATGAATGGTCTGCATAGCGATTCATCACAGAGGATACTAGCCCTAATAAGTAGGGGCGAATCCCTTCCGCCGCTAGCAATCGTTGAAGCATGCGATTGATGTGCATCCATAGCACCTCTGCTCGTTCTGGTTCTAAGAATTGACGACACAAGCTAACCACAAAAGGTGTCACTCGCCAAGATTCCACACCATTCTTGATATGCCCTAGCAATTGCTCTTGCAGTAAATTTTCTTTCACATGGGGTAACACATGATCTTTCAATTCCTCGAAACACACATGAACATATCCCCGACCAGTGGCACTATTCATAAATGACACAATCCGTCCTGGTACACGTTCCTGTTTTAGTACCTCATACATATGAGATACCCGAAGGAGTTCGTCCACCATCATATGCCGTGCCATTTCCACGAACCGTTCCTTATTCCTAGGGATGAGCGCCGTTTTGAAAGGAATCCCCAAGGGTTTCGTAAACAGTGCTGTCACCGCATACCAATCAGCTAAGCCACCAATCATGGCGGCCCCTGAAATATGCGTGATGAGACCCCAGAAAGGATCTTTATGCAAGGGATAAGATACTAAAAATATGACACTCATCAGTACTAGTAACGCCGTTGCTCCATGACGTTGTAACCACACTGTCATTTAGTTCACATCCTCTAGCACATCACCCGGTTGTTCCGGAATCCAGCAACGTTGGTTTGGGTATGTGTGGCGAAATGTGTCCGAAGGCACCCAAATAGATCCATTGGCATGCATAGGAATAAATAGTTTCGTGTTCATCATACCTAACACTTCTAAGGCTCCCCACTCACGGGCTAGTTCTAACCGAGCATCTACAGGAAACATCATAATATCCACAGACAAACCTGTTAGAGGTGCAAATTCTTTCTCCTTTAACACTTTTGCCTCTGCAATATTCTCAGGCGTATCTCCAGACCAATGCCACCAGTTTAAATCTCCTGCGTGAAAGATGCGATGCGTACCTGTATCCACCAAGAATGACCCGCCTTCATCAGTGGAACCAAACATGGTAACAGTCAGATTATCTGATTCTAATGTGTCGCCTACTTTCATGGAGTGCAAAGAAAACACATGTTGTACCAATTCTTCTGTTAGATGTTTCTCTGTCATATTTTGGCCTTGATTAGAACACCCTTGTTTGATTCTTTCTAACACCAAACTAGCTTTCTCAGCATCTTGCTTAGCCTCTGCTGTCTCCTGCAATTCCTTGAAAATATCTCGCAAAGCTGGCACATCTTCATGGTACCAAACACTGTGTATATATGGTAAATATTTGAAAATTGATTTCACGTAATGGTCATGATGGATATGGGATACAAAAACATGTAACTCGTAACCTTGTGCTACTAATGTATCTATCACTCCGGCTGGATCTTTCCAGTAATCAAATACATAGGCCCGTCTGCCATCTTCAATGACAAAACCGCTATGTTCTAAATAGGTAACTTTCATATTAACTCCTAATTGATAATTTTATTGATTACCTTCATTATAACATATTTTCCTTTTCACATATATAAAAAGGCAATCTGTCACGCCCAATCAACCTACAAAAGATTAGAAAACGGATTGCCCTTTTATTAGTAATTACTTTATTTTTCACATTACGAATATTATTATAATATACTATAGCCATAAGAGTCTCTAACGTGAGTTAGGTTCATCTTTCTTACTTAGTAAGGGAGGTGAGTAATATAACCGTATTCGAAGCAATTTCTATCATGATTTTATTCGCTATGTTCGTATTAGCATTACTCACATATTTGAAGAAATAATCTTTAAATATGTGAAAAGCCTAACGCTATAATAAGTATTCCTACTACTTATGCACGTTAGGCCCATTCTATATCCCAGATGAGCCTAACGCTACCACCACGTTATTGGCTCTCTTCTTATGTTCCCATTATATCACATGTCAGGTAACACTAAAAGCACAAATTAGAAAAACCCTCCCAAGGTATGCACCTCAGGAGGGTTTTCTTATGAAAGTCTACAACCTTTCGTTGTGGGAAATAGAATTGCTTCTATTATTTAATACCCATGTGAGCCATAAGCATTTTAGGACTTCTTTTTCTGAGGAATGCCGTTAGGTGTAGTAGCCTTGTGGCGTTTTTACTGACCAAATCACATAAACGCAAGAAGAGCACGACATGTTCCGGAGCAAACCTACCGCAGGATCAGTTTGCGGAGGAATGTGTCGTGCTCTTCACTGAGGAATACAGTTGTACGTAGCACATCTTGTGGCACCCTTTACTGCCTAAATTGCATAAACAAAAAAAGACGTGGCATGTTCCTGAGCAAACATTATGAAATACCGTTTGCGAAGGAATGTGCCACGCCTTTCTATTTAGTTAACAAGGTTAGCCACAAGATTACATAGGGCAACCAGAGACGACCCACAGGCTACATAACGTAGCAAGAGACGACTTAGTTTGCTTCCACTGCAGCAATCGCACAAAGGTCAACGATATCGCTTACGGAGCAACCACGGCTAAGGTCATGGATTGGTTTTGCTAAACCTTGAATAATTGGTCCGATAGCAGTAGCGCCAGCAAAACGTTGTACTAATTTGTAACCAATGTTAGCAGCTTGTAAGTCAGGGAAAATCAAGATGTTAGCTTTACCAGCTACATTGGATCCTGGAGCTTTACGTTCTGCTACAGATGGAACGATGGACGCATCTAATTGCAATTCCCCATCGAATGCGAAGTCAACGTTACGGCCTTTCAAGTCTTCTACAGCTGCTACCACTTTATCAACTTCTGGAGAAGAAGCAGATCCTTTTGTGGAGAAAGACAAGAAGGATACGCGAGGCTCTTTCATACCTGCCACGGAACGAGCTTTACCAACGCTGGACTCAGCGATATCAGCCAATTGTTCAGATGTTGGGTTAGGAATAACGCCGCAATCGGAGAAGATTAATAGGCCATCATCGCCATACTCTTTTTTATCAGTGATCACAAGCATAGAGCTAGATACAGTTTTCAAACCAGCTTGTGTACCTACCACTTGGATAGCTGCACGAAGTACGTTTGCTGTAGGGCTAGCAGAACCTGCTACCATGCCATCAGCCAAACCTAAACGCACTAACATAGCACCGAAGAATAACGCATCGCCAGTCATAGTAGCATGTGCTTTTTCAGGTGTCATGCCTTTTTTCGCGCGCAATTCTACAAATGTATCTACCATTTTGTTTAATTCGCCGAATGTAGCTGGGTTGATGATTTCAGCACCTTCCAAAGATACACCAGCTGCTGTAGCTGCCGCTTGAATTTTATCTTCTGCACCAACCAATACAGGCACGCAGAAACCTTCTTTCAAAATCGCAGCCGCTGCTTCGATGACACGGCTATCTTCGAATTCTGGCAATACAATTTTTTTACCCAAGCCTTTTGCTTGCTCTTTTAAACTTTGAATTAAATCCATGGTATGTCCTCCTTTTAAGACCCATTTCGATATATCTACGCTTTATTATACTATAACTAATTTTGATGTTCAAACCGCTTCATATAGTTATGATGAAAGTATACTATCTACTTCATTCATACTAAAACTGCTTCGGTATAAAACCAAAATGTTGCAATGCTTTATAAATTCCATCATCATAACAAGATGCAGTCACATAGTCAGCTTTTTCTTTCAGAGCATCACGGCCATTCCCCATGGCAATGTTCAGCCAATCTGGTCGGAACATGGACAGGTCGTTATAGCCGTCGCCGAATACGATGACATCTTGATAAGATGCGCCAAAGCCATCGATCATTTTCCGAATGCCATAAGCCTTATCCATAGGTTCAAACAAAATGCATCCTTCTCCATAGCGAATTAAATCCTTCGTCATGTGCACAATGCCACGTCGCTGTTCCTCTTCTTCTGTGATGAACGCATAGACCTTATAAAAATGCTCGATATCCTCAGGCACCAAGTCTGATACGACTTCATTTTGCATCATATCCCACTTAGGATTCCATGCTAGGACGCTTTCATAAGGAGTAATACGGACAAATTCATTCTTGTGGGTCACCCCCCAAGGCACATTGTGGCTTGTTAAATACTTAAGGTACTGCACGCAGCGGTCCCTGTCCATGCCCTGCATCCATTGCACTTCATAATTTTCTGTAATGCTATAGCCCCCATCAGCCACAAAATTCGGAGTCTTTGCCATCTTGGCAAAGCGCATAGCATCTGCCTGTAAACGACCCGTAGCAAGCGCCACGTGATGCCCTGTATCCTGCAAATACTCCAAGGAGTATTGAGCACTTTCAGGAATCGTTCCAGCAGGCCACACTGCTAGTGTATTATCAATATCAAAGAAAAAATATTTCCTATTCACAGAACCTCCTTACCGCAACTGCTGTTCTACATCCCAACCATTGACCAACTGAAAGCGATCTTTCTGCTTAACATCAGGATATTTCTCATGGTCCACTTCACTAGCAAACATCACTAGGGGACGTACAAATGTTTTCCGCTCACCATACAACTGTTGGTACACTACATGAGGCTCATCTGTTTCGGAATGAATAGCAATATCAATCACATAATATAACATGCCTTTAAAATGACGATATAAACCGCCTACTACAATTTCTTGCATAGGTATCCTTTCTTATACTTATATAACGTATACAATAGTATATAGTATAGTGTTATAACACATCATCTTTCGTAGAACGAAAGTACTTTCAATATTCCAAGTATTCCATATCATACATATAGTATACACTATTCCTCTAACGATTTATATAGCTTTCCTTAGTACTATAGCAGGTAGTTTTTATAGTGAATACTATAGGATAACACATGTATCCAATATAAAAATAGAGAATGATTGCCTTCTGACAAATCATTCTCTATCACTTCAAATAGGATACTACAATCCTATGAATCTCTCAATTATTTTAAAACATGAGATAATTCTTTATTTGTTTCTTTTACTGTTTGTTTTGCAGTGTACCAAACAAGTTCGTTAATGTAATAACGAAGTTCTTCGTTATTTACAGTCATTGCATTATTGCTTGCTGCAGCAAGAATTGCTTTTGCAATATCTTCGCCACGAACAGTTTCACCTTGTCGATCCAATACTGCTTTTACATTGGATAATGCATCTTGACGCACATTGCGTAACACATTCCAACCATAGCTATTGCTATAACCATTTACAGCTTCTGTAGCCTTTTCATTATCTTTATTAAGGAATGTTTCATAGTTACCAGAATGTTCGTATTTGTTATCACCATTCCAGTTATGTGCACGTTTGAAGAATTCCACACGGTTAGTTAAGTTGCGATCTAATACAGTAAAGAAGTCTTGGTTTACATCATGTTTAACAAAACGATCTTGACGATCTGTCAAATGTTCACCAGCTACTTGGCGTTTTACCAAATCTTGACGAACTTCATGAGCACGTTCCAATACTTTACCTAAATCTTCTACAGCTACTACTGTTTCTTGCATTGGTGCTACTAATTCATAGCCAACAGCTACGCCTGTTACGTTTGCTGGATTCTTTTGGCTATACAATTCATCGCTCATAGCAAAGCTAGAGCCTACTGTTACTAATAACGCTGCTGTTAAAATTGCTTTTTTCAATGTTATTCTCCCATTTCAAACATTACATAATATAATTCTAGTTTAGTATAAGTGTAAGTCAATAATACATATTATACACCATATCAATATCTTTTGTATACTATAATTTTCGATATAGACTAATATTTTATCAATAAATTACTTTAATTATGCAAAATCGATAAAGAGCTGCAATACAATATGTCATTACATATCCATTGCAGCCCTTTTATCTTAGTCACAGATTTCTATATCATTCTTCTAAGAAATATACCTCTGTAAGAAAGATTAACCTTTCTTAACATATTGAAGCACTTCCGCTAATTGTGCTTTTAAGTTATTAATTTCATCTTTTTGCACTTGGTTTTGTGCTTCTAAGGCTGATACTTTATCTTGTAAAGTATAAGAAGAACTGATAGGACCTTGACGGAATGTGTCTTTTACTGCCGTTTCATCTGCACGGGATCCAAATTTCCAGCTCACACCTGCGTTCGCCATTAATTCATCACCACGGCTACCAATAGATGCTCCTGCATGGAATAAGGTAGACTCATTTTTGTAATGTGCAATACCTAATGCTAAGGCAGCTTCACCTTTATATGTACCCACACCAGCCATAATTGTTGTTGGCTCTAATGGATCATATTGTAAGTGACGTAATGCACCCATAGCTGCAGCTTGCGCACCCATACGGTTCATACGCATATTGATGTTATTCGCTACACCTTTCAACTGAGATACGTTAACCGCATCTGTATCAAGGACACCTGGTGCCACATTCGCCATCACTTGACCACCTGCAGAGATGCCAGATTTCATCACTGGTTTTCCAGTCGCTGGATCTACCATAGGTTTTCCAGTTTTTGGATCAGTCACAGCAGTTGGAGCTCCAAAGGATACTACTTTTGTAGCATCTACTTTTGGATTACCATCTTTATCAAGGATTGGTTTTCCAGTTTTTGGATCTTTCAATTTAGCTGTTTCAGGAGTGATGGATAAGCCATTACCAGTAATCTTAGTAGAAGTTCCATCTGGGTTCTCAAAATTAGCAGAACTCATTTTCTCTAGATCTTTTGCTAATTGAATAGATAATTTACCATTGTCATGGAATACGCCAATATTGCCTGTTGTTGTATCTGCTTTCGCCACTGGCTTACCATTTTCGCGGTTACCACCTGTAAATTCCATAGTGGAATTCAACGGTTTACTGATAGTTTGTCCATCATCACCTACAAAACGAAGGCCATCATCCATAGTAGCTACATTACGAGGTTTACCATCTGTACCTGTGTATTGGATACGATCCATAGTTGGTGCATTTGGAATCGGAGTTTTACCTGCTTTTGGTGTTACTACAGTTTTTCCATCTTTTACTTCTACTGTAACATCTGCTGGTGCATACCAGTTACCATCATTAGCACGAACTGCATCTTTTGGTGTATTTTCCAAATCAGCAGGTGCTTTTGCTGTAGAAATATCTACTTGAGAAGCATCTTTACCATCTTTGCCAGCATCTTTCAATGTTAAAGTACCTTTACCATCTTTAGCTGTAGCAGATACGCCATCGTTACCTTTAGCGTCTTTCACAGTCATAGCACCGTCTTTACCATCTGCTAACTGATCTTTTGGAGTTGCTCTTAATGGTTGTGCTTCTGGAGCTGGTTTACCATCTTTAAGAACCGTTTTTGTTTTAGGGTCTTTTGCAGAACCTGCTGGATATGGTTTGCCATCGATCATCACTGTACCTGCTGGATATACTTTTCCATCATTTACTAATGCATTTTCTGGATAGTATTCACCATTAACTTGTTTCAATGGGTTACCAGCTTTATCTTTTGCAGGACCACCAGTTGTTACACTGTCGATATGAAGGTCACGGTTTACATCTACTTTTACATACGTAGTTGTTACTGTAGCACCATCTTTATCTTCCGCTGCATCCACTACCATAGATACTGTTGTATTCGCACCATTCACATATTTTACGTTATCCTTAGGGTTAACTCTTTCATATGTTTTAGCCTCTTCACTGAAAGCTTTATCTGTGGAGCCAATACCAATATTCCAACCAGATTTTTGAATAGCTGTAGCTACAGAGTTACCTGTTACATAAGCATTACCATCATTTGCCACTGTATCGGAAGGTTTTACTGGAATCTCTTCTTTTGTAGCTTTACCTGTTTTAGGGTCTTTTGTGTAGATTTTACCATCTTCACCACGTACACCATGAATTTCGTTACCATCTTTATCAGTGATAAGAACATCATTTGTTACACGACCTTCTTTTAAAGCTACAGTAATTTCACGAGTACCATCTTCTAATGTTTTACCAGTTACTTGTACACCATTAGCACCTTTGAACTCTACTTTGTTTGCATTACGCATTTGCTCTGTATAACCATTATCTTTTGCAGATACTACAAAGCCCATGTTTTGTAAGTCGCCTACAGTAGCTGCGTTGTTAGGGTTAGAGTTTGCAAAGTTAATCAATCCTGCTTTATCAGCATTTTCTGGTTTTGTTTCTGGTTCTGGGAATTGTTCCTCTGCATTAGGCTTAGGTTCACCTTTTTCTAAGTCACTAGATTTATACCAGTTGCCATCATTACCTTTTTCAAGAACATCACCAGCTTTATTTTTTGTGGACAACGGGCTAGCTACTGGAGTTGGCGCTTTTCCATTGTTTTCTTCTGCTGTTTTTGGTGCTCCATTAGGTTTTACATCTGCTGCATTATACCATTTACCATCATTCGCTAATTTTACATCATCTGCAGGTTTGAAAGTTTCCGCACCATTCGCTACATTACCCAATTGTGTTGGAGTCGTAGTTTGATTGTTTGGTGCATCTGCTGTATTAGCAACATTAGGGTTAACCATATTAGATTTCAATGGATCTTTTGCTGTATCAATTGGTTGAATTACATTACCCGCTTCATCTAATAAGTCACCATTTGGAGCTGTTTTAACAGCTGGTTTACCATTTGGACCAATTGGTTGACCTTTTTCATTTACTGGATAATATTTATCGCCCACTTTAGATACTGGTTTACCATCTGCTGTTGTATATGTAATTGGTAATCCTGTTACATTGAAAGTCACATCGCTTGTTGTGCCATCTGCTGCTGTAGTTACCACTGCAGTTGTATTACCACCGTTTACAAAGTTTACAGTATCAAATGGTTTCACAAAATCACGAGCTTCGCCATTATTTTGTAAATTCCAACCAGCATTTAATACATCAGATACTGTGGCTGCATTGTTACCAGCAAAGTTAGGGTTAGGTTTTCCATCTTTTGTTGGTTTCAATAAGTCAGCTGCTTCCGTTGCTGTCAATGGAGCTTTGTTGATATTGTTTACATCTCCTGCGGTTCCTTTTTCTGTACCATCAGGGTTTGTAACTTTTTTATCAGCATCATTCACTGCTGGGATATTGTTTTTCACATTATTCAATGTTGTTGGAGCGGTTGTACCTTCAGGACCATTTAGAGATGTAATCACATCACCTGCTGGTACTGTTTCATCTCCTGCACCTTTTCCATCTGGAGTTGTATGGTAAGTTACATTGCCATTTTCATCTTTTACTGGATATACTTTTTTACCATCTTTATTGGTATAGTTCACAGGTGTTTGTGCATTATTCGTAGATACTTGGTCATCTACTTTTACAGTGATAGTACGAACGCCTTTATCATCTGTTTTACCAGTGACTGTAGCTGTACCTTCACCTACGAATTTCACTTCGTTAGCATTACGTACTTGATCAGAGTAGTTATTACCTTCTGCAGATACAATCCAACCTAAGTTTTGTAAATCACCTACCGTAGCTGCATTATTAGGGTTAGACTTGCTGAAGTCAATCAAACCTGCTTTACCAATGTTAGCTGGTACATCTACTGGTGCTGCCCCTGTTTTAGGTTGACCATTAGGCTCTACTTGATCCGCTGGATACCATTTACCATCATTAGCCATTTTTTTGCCATCTACTGGAGCAAATGTGTTAGCACCATTCGCTACATTACCCAATTGTGTTGGACTTGTCGTTTGGTTATTTGGTGCTTCCTTAGAGTTAGCAACATTTGGATTCACTAAATTAGTTTGTAATGGATTTTCATCAGTATTGATTGGTTCAATAACAGTGCCATCTTCTGTAACTGGTTTACCTTCTGCATTAGTTTTTACAGCTGGTTTACCATCTGGAGTAACCGGTTGACCTTTTTCATTTACTGGATAGTATTTATCACCAATTTTAGATACTGGTTTACCATCTTTATCTGTGAACGTTACAGGTAATCCTGTTACATTGTATGTAACATTGCTTGTTGTGCCATCTTCATTAGTAGTTACTACTGCTGTTGTATTAGCACCATCCACAAAGTTTACAGTGTCATATGGTTTTACAAAGTCTTTCGCAGTACCGTTGTTTTGTAAGTTCCAACCTGCATTCAATACATCAGATACTGTAGCTGCATTGTTACCAGCAAAGTTAGGATTTGGTTTTCCATCTTTTGTTGGGTTCAATAAATCAGCTGCATCTGCTGCTGTAATAGGAGCTGCTGTATTGTTTTTACCGTCAATTGGATTACCATCTACATCAGATGCTTTTTTATCAGCATCATTTACAGTTGGCAAATTACTTTTCACATTACCCAACTGTGTTGGAGTCGTAGTTTGATTATTTGGTGCACCTGCTGTATTAGCAACATTCGGGTTAACCATATTAGATTTTAATGGATCTTTTGCTGTATCAATTGGTTCGATAACAGTACCATCTTCTGTAACTGGTTTACCTTCTGCATTAGTTTTTACAGCTGGTTTACCATCTGGAGTAACTGGTTGACCTTTTTCATTCACTGGATAATATTTATCACCAATTTTAGATACTGGCTTACCATCTTTATCTGTAAACGTCACAGGCAATCCTGTTACATTGTATGTAACATTGCTTGTTGTGCCATCTTCATTAGTAGTTACTACTGCTGTTGTATTCGCACCATCTACAAAGTTTACAGTGTCATATGGTTTTACAAAGTCTTTCGCAGTACCGTTGTTTTGTAAGTTCCAACCTGCATTCAATACATCGGATACAGTGGCCGCATTATTACCAACAAAGTTAGGGTTAGGTTTTCCATCTTTTGTTGGGTTCAATAAATCAGCTGCTTCCGTTGCTGTCAATGGAGCTTTGTTGATATTGTTTACATCTCCTGCAGTTCCTTTTTCTGTACCATCAGGGTTTGTAACTTTTTTATCAGCATCATTCACTGCTGGAATGTTGTTTTTCACATTTTTCAATTCTGTTGGGGATGTTGTACCTTCAGGACCATTGATAGATGTAACAACATTATTATTTGGAACAACTTGATCATTATCACCTTTTCCATCTGGAGTTGTGTGATATGTTACAGTGCCATCATCACCTTTAATTGGATACACTTTGTTACCATCTTTATCTGTGTATACTACAGGAGTCACAGCATTATTGGTAGACACTTGGTCGTCCACTTTTACAGTAATTGTACGTACACCTTTATCATCTGTTTTACCAGTAACTGTAGCTGTACCTTCACCTACGAATTTCACTTCGTTAGCATTACGTACTTGATCAGAGTAGTTGTTTCCTTCTGCAGATACAATCCAACCTAAGTTTTGTAAATCACCTACAGTAGCTGCATTATTAGGGTTAGAGTTGCTGAAGTCAATCAAACCTGCTTTACCAACATTATCTGGTTTTGCTACTGGTTGTACATTCTCTTTCGGTTGACCATTTGGAAGTACGTCCGCTGCATTATACCATTTACCATCATTACCTAATTTTTTATCCTCTACTGGATCAAATGTATTAGCACCATTCGCTACATTACCCAATTGTGTTGGACTTGTAGTTTGGTTATTTGGTTTTTCTTTTGTATTTTCTACATTAGGATTCACCAAATTAGATTGCAATGGATTTGCTTTTGTATCGATTGGTTCAATAACAGTACCATCTTCTGTAACTGGTTTACCTTCTGCATTAGTTTTTACAGCTGGTTTACCATCTGGAGTAACTGGTTGACCTTTTTCATTCACTGGATAGTATTTATCACCAATTTTAGATACTGGTTTACCATCTTTATCTGTGAACGTCACAGGTAATCCTGTTACATTGTATGTTACATCACTTGTTGTGCCATCTGCTGCTGTAGTTACTACAGCTGTTGTATTCGCACCATTTACGAAGTTTACTGTATCATATGGTTTTACAAAATCACGAGCTTCGCCGTTATTTTGTAAGTTCCAACCTGCATTTAATACATCAGATACTGTAGCTGCATTGTTACCAGCAAATTTAGGATTTGGTTTTCCATCTTTTGTTGGGTTCAATAAATCAGCTGCATCTGCTGCTGTAATAGGAGCTGCTGTATTGTTTTTGCCATCGATTGGATTACCATCTACATCAGATGCTTTTTTATCAGCATCATTTACAGTTGGTAAATTATGTTTCACATTGTCCAAAGTAGCTGGAGTTTTTGTACCTTTTGGTCCGTTAATGCTTGTTTTCACTGGACCAGTTACAGTATCGCCAGTACCATCTGGATTTTTCTTGAAGATTGGGTTACCTTGTGGATCTTTTTCACCAGTAGGATATACACGATCACCATTTTCATCTGTGTATACTACAGGAGATACCGCATTATTTGCAGATGCTTGATCATCCACTTTTACAGTGATAGTACGTACATTTCCCTCTGTTTTACCAGATACTGTGGCTGTACCTTCACCTACGAATTTCACTTCGTTAGCATTTTTCACTGTATCTGTATAAGGTGTATCTAGACTACCAGTTGTTTTATCAGAAGATACAATCCAACCCATATTACGTAAATCACCTACAGTAGCCGCTGTATTATCGCTAACTTTTGGCTCGCTACCATCTGCTGGTTTAGATAAATCTACTAATCCATTATTCGCAGGTGTAGATCCTGGTACTTGTGCTCCATCAACTGTATCACCATATTTATTCAAACCAGATGTTACATTATTTAATGCTGTTGGATCTGTTGTATTTGTTTTATCTCCTGCTGGAGTTGGATTTACTAAGGCAGTTTTTAATGGTTTTGTAGTATCTACTGGTTCAATAACAGTGCCATCTTCTGCAACTGGTTTACCTTCTGCATTAGTTTTTACAGCTGGTTTACCATCTGGAGTAATAGGTTGACCTTTCTCATTCACTGGATAGTATTTATCACCAATTTTAGATACTGGCTTACCATCTTTATCTGTGTATGTTACAGGTAATCCTGTTACATTGTATGTAACATTACTTGTTGTACCATCTTCATTAGTTGTTACAACTGCTGTTGTATTAGCACCATTTACGAAGTTTACAGTGTCATATGGTTTTACAAAATCTTTCGCAGTACCATTATTTTGCAAATTCCAACCTGCATTTAATACGTCTCCTACAGTAGCTGCATTGTTAGGATTTACATAGTTAGGACCTGCTGCATTTGTTGTATTAACAGGAGCATGGTTAGTAGTTGGAGCTTGTGTATCTTTTTTAGCACCATCTAAGTTACCTGCTACATTAGATAATGTAGTTGGTGCCTTAGTACCTTCTGGACCATTGATAGAAGCAATCACATTCTCTTTAGGGATTTCAGCACCTTTTCCATCTGGAGTTGTATGGTAAGTCACATTGCCATTTGCATCTTTTACTGGATATACTTTTGTACCATCTGCAGTTGTATAACTTACAGGTTGCTCAGGCATTTCTTGAGCCTCTGCTTTCACAGTGATTGTACGAATACCATTCTCTGTTTTACCAGATACAGTAACCCCACCTTCTCCTACGAATTTTACTTCGTCAGCATTTTTTACTTGGGCTGTGTATGCTTTTGTTAATTCACCTGTTGTTTTGTCCGAAGATACAACCCAACCCATATTACGTAAATCGCCTACAGTAGCTGCTGTAGTATCAAGAACTGGAGTACCTGTAGCTGGTTTACTTAAATCTACAAGACCTGCTTTTGGTGTTCCAGGATCATAATTTGTCAAACCAGATGTAACATTTTTAATTGTTTTGCCACCATTATCTAAGCCATCTTTTGTTAAAGATACTGGCTTTGCTGGCGCATCTTTTGGAGTAATTGTCATACCATTGCCATCAATCACAGTTGTGTCACCAGCCGCATTTTTGAAACCAGCACTCGTTAAACCTGTCAATTCAGGTTTTAAGGAATAGATAAAGTTTTTACCTTCTTGTTTAATAGCAAGGTTGTCACCAGCTTTGAAAGTAACTAAGTCGCCAGCTTTAATTTTTTCTTCTGATTTACCAGTTTCTGTACCAGAACCATCGTTTCCAGCAGTTGCTTTCCAAGCAGCATTATTCACAGCATTTACCACTGTATCTACAGTGGCTAATTTATTTCCATCTCCTGTATTAGGAGCTGCTTTTCCGTCATCACCAGTATTAATAGTACCAGTATTAGCTTTTAGTTTGCCATCTGCTGTTTTGCCAATGGTATCACCATCTGTATTCACAGAAATACCATTTGCATCTGATGTAATAGATCCATCTGCAGCTTTAACATCGAATTTTACATTCGCGCCTTTTGCTGTGGTTACAGTATTACCATTTTTTACTTCTTCTTGTTTCGTAACAGTCACAGTAGTACCATTACCATTTACAAAGTTTACTTGGTCGTCTGTGCCAATACCAGCCACTTTAGTTTTAGGATCACCAGCAATGTTCCAACCTGTAGCTAATTTTTTAGAAATAGAATTTAACTGAGAACCATTGATAGCATCTGTAGAATCATCTGCTACACGACCAGCTGCTACGTTTTTCAATTGACGTTCTGCCCCAGAACTACCAAAGGATACCACGTCACCTTCAGCTGTGTTTGTACCACCAGCCCAGTTGAACGTATACGCCTTATTTGGTGAGTTATCGTCAACAATATTGCCTTCTTTATCGTAGCTTACACTTAATTGACGTGTACCTACTAAATCAGTAGTAGAACCAGTACCAATAGCCACCGCATTTTGACGTGTAGCATGAGCACCTACACCTAAGGCTACAGAGCCAATTGCATCAGAACGAGAACCAGCACCAATAGCTGTACCTAGATCACCTTTAGATAATGCATGCACACCTAAGGATGTGGAGGCGTGACCATTTTTATTTCTAGCAAAATCAAGTGCAGTTGTTTCCATAGTAAGACCAGTCAATACTTTATACGCATCAGCTACCGATCCTGTACTTGGAGTCGTACCAGCAAAAGTATATTCCCGTTTTACATCTTTACCATTGATTTTTTCAGTGACAGTTTTTTTCACAACCTGTCCATTATCTTTCTGGTAGTTTGTCATTTGAGCTGCTGCAGAGGCGATATTCGCACCACCAATCATGATGGAGGAATCACCTTGTGCATTCGTAGCACGACCCATAGCAATAGCGCCATCTTTACCAGTAGCTTTTGCTTGGTAGCCTAAGGCAATATCACCATAATCTGCCCAAGATGCTGTACCACCTGCTAACGCATAGGCACCATTCGCTACGGAACCCATACCGATAGCTACTGCGGCTTCTGCATTTGGTTGTACCGTAGAACCAGCACCGATAGCTGTGGCACCGAAAGCACCCATACGTACTACGGAGTTAGTACCGATAGCTGTACCCAAAGCTGTCGTAGAATGGGCTTCCATACCGATAACGACGGAACCAGATTGACCATATGTAGATTTATATGCAGTTGGCATATCACGACCTACTAGGTTTTTATATTGTCCTGCTACTGTTGTAGTGCTTTCAGTATATCGTAAATTATAGTCATCAACGGTATTTACATTCGTTCCTCTCACCGCATCGTCTGTTACCACCTGGTATTTATTACCACGCAATGCATCAGTATCATTACCACCTAAGGCAACAACACCGTCACCAGCAACTACCTGTCCACCGATAGCGATAGATTGGTCACCAATGGCACGAGCCTCCGCACCTAGGGCAGTCGCTTCATTAATATGATTTTTACGATAAAAGGTTAAATTTTTATCTACATTACCCCCTTGTAATGCTGCTTTCGTATCTGCAGGAGCCTTCTCATCTAGACCATAACCAGCTTTTACAAGCACCTCTGCATTATTGTCCGCATTGGTTTCATTATTAATTAATTTATTACTATTTTTAGAATCTGTACGAAGACCAGCTCCAGCTTGGAAACCAAAAGCCGTAGCCGCATTCAAACGATACTCTCCATTTAGACCAAATGCTGTGTAGGCACCACGACCAACCACTGTGTTAGGGCGCCCTCCATTACCGGATCCTTCACTGAATGCATCACGGCCGATAACCACAGTACCTTCCGCATCATTTGTAGTTTTAGCATTTTTACCAATGACAATACTAGTGTGACCTTTTGCATTAGTATCACTACCAATCGCAATTGTATCTTGGCCACTACTAATTGTTGCCCCTTTACCTATAGCGACAGCTCGTGCCTGATTCGCATTTGCCGCTTCACCAAGGGCTACAGCGTTATCAGAACCTGTACCAGCCTGATTCAGAGCTGCACCAACTGTACTTGTTAAGACAGGGCTTACCGCCATAGCCATCGCTGCTGTACTCATCACAATCGCTTTAGCTTTATTGCGCCCTACACGCTTTGCTAATTCAGACACTACTACATAGCATCCCTTAGTTTTGTTCCAAACTACTTTATAAATCCGATTTAATCCCATATAAATCTCCTTTACAACATTACTTATAAACTAAGTCCTATACATCGACTACATAGAATAACTTATATTCCTCTCACCCAGTATTCTTCTACTATCAAAATAAACCTTCAGCTTCCTAAAGGTTCTTTCGTGGAAAGTAATATTTATACACGAACCATACACTCTACATATACTTGTTAGCCACGACCTAGCAAATAATCTGTTGTGTAAATCTAGTTCAAATTATTTCGATATCATTATACATGAATTTGTATACATTATCAACAACTAATTTAAAAAACTTTCACAATTTATCTGTAATCTATAGAATAACAATATTC
>NZ_RQVH01000022.1:0-28683 GCF_003992185.1 Veillonella sp. CNR 79/14
GTATATTGCTTTTCAAATATAGCATAACTAGATATTTAAAATCAAGTTTTAAAATATTCATTTCGCAAAGGCACAAAAGCCTTGAATATAGGGTTTTCTATGATTCATCAGAAAACAAAATACAACATTAATTTTCACAAAAAAAGAAAGTCGATAAATTTATATCAACTTTCTTTTTTACTATTTAAATGTATTTAATTATTTTGCAGCCATAGCATTCATAAGCATAGCAATTTTTTGATCTTGAGCTTCTAATTGAGCTTTTAATGTATCAATTTCTTTTGCCATTGCTACTTTAGTCATAGGAATATGTCCACGTTGACCAACTTTTAAGCTTACCCCTACATTAAATAATTTTTCACCATTTCCTACAGTACCGCCAAGGCTAACCATAGTATCTTCATTTGGACGATAGAATGCACCTAAAGCTAATGCATTACCGCTATGGTAGTTACCATAACCAGCTGCGATACTCCATGTATCATTACCATCAAACTCTAATGGATGTAATGCTGCTAACGCTGCAGAACCAGCTACTGCTTTATCCATACGAGAATTCAAACGACTTTCCATGGAACCCATATTTTGGTTAATGTTATCAACTTTGTTATTGACATTTGTAATATTAGTATTGATATCTTCTAAATTTTTATTAATAGTAGATTCAATGTTTCCTACTTCTGTTTTCACAGCTTTTAAAGCATCATTAATATTTGTTTTACCTGTACCACCAAGATCTTTTACAGTAACAGAGCCATTTTCACCAACAACAACAGCATCTTTACCTAATACTGCTTTTAAAGAGTCTGCTGTATTTTTTACAGAATCAGCTACATTTGCCACTGTAGTTGCTACAGAATGCAATTGGCTACCATTGATAGCATCTTTAGAATTTGCAGATACGTCTCCATTAGCTACATTAGTAACCTTTGTATTATTTGCATTGATTCCATCTTTTGTGACAAATTGCTTACCGTCAACAGCGATTCCACTTCCATCTACTTTGGTAGTACCTATTGTTACACTATTTAATGTAAGATCATCTTTTACTGCTACTGTGTATACAGGTTGACCATTAGCACCTTTTGATTCTGCAACAGTCACATTGGTACCTGCTTTTACTTCTGTTTTTACAGCTTTTAAGGCATCATTAACATTTGTTTTACCTGTACCACCAAGATCTTTAACAGTAACAGCTCCATCTTTATCTACTTCAGTTTCGCCACCTAATACTGTTTTCAAGGAATCGGCTGTATTTTTTACAGATTCAATAGCTTCATGAAGAGTAGCTTTTCCTGTTCCACCAATATCAGTAGCAGTAATTTTACCAGTTTCATCTACTGTTGCATCACCACCAATGATGTCTTTTACAGAACCAGCCATATTTGCCACTGCTGCTGCTACAGAATGTAATTGGCTACCATTAACAGCATCTGTAGATGTAGCTGTCACTTGACCTGCTGCTACGTTTTGAATTTGACGTTCTTTACCTTCATCACCAACAGAAACTACATAACTTACTTTATTGCCAGCATCATTAGTAACAGTACCTGCAAAATCAGTTAATTTTAATGTTGTTCCATTGGATTCAACAGAAGCTTCCGTTGTGTTAACACCTTCTTTTGTTTTAGCAAAAGTACCTAAAGCTACAGAGTTTTTCAAACTTGCTTCTGCGTGAGAACCATTGCTACCACCGCCGATAGCTACGCTATTCGCCGCAGCTACAGAGCGAGAACCTAATGCTGTACCATACCAGTCTGCAGAAGAGCTATCACCAATAGCTACGCCTCGGTTTTTTAACGCTTTTGCTTCACGACCAATAGCGATGGCAGATTGACCAGAACCATCTCCCTCTTTGTCCCCTGCATAGGCATTTTCACCGATAGCAATTGTATTATTAGTTGTACTTTGGGCATTTACACCAAGAGCAATTGCCTGAATTCCTTTTGCATTGGCACCAACACCATACGCAATGCCTTTATCATCACCTGTACCTGGCGTATTCACTGCAGCATCAGCTACATTCATTCCAATAGCACTCATAACCATAACAGCGCTCAACACTGCCGCTTTTAATGTTTGTTGTTTTTCTGTTGATTTAACATGTTCTTTTCCTTTACTTTTTCACGATAAAATAATCAATAAAATTGTTTATAATTCCTAAATTAAAAATTACAGTATTAAATGTTTTAGATTTAATACTGTAACAATTAATCATATGTGCAATTGTAAATAATCTTCATGAAGAAAAAATGAAGAAAATCAAAGTTCATGAAATCTTCATTTTTAAACTATGTATGTTGCTATTAATAAGCAGAGCTTTTACCAATAGCTTTCACTAGACGAGGCCGCCAATGGAATGCTGCCTGGTATGCTACATAGCCAAATAAAATGACGGAAGCCCCACCTTGTACAGGAATTGCTCCACATGCATAAATAGCATAACTATCATAGGCAATAGCTACGGCGCTCATCACATAGATTAGACGACGTAATCCGACGCTAGCCCCTTCAACAGATAGCATCTTGTTCACCGCCACGCAACAAAGAATATATGGAAATACATTTGTCACAACTGCTAGGTTAACAAGTTGTGCAAATTGTTCATTTAAACTTTCATCAGTGGTCATCAAAGCCAAAATAGCTTGTAATGCCAACAAAATAAAAATACCCCGTACAGGAGAATCTACGCGATTAACCCGGGCAAATACTTTAGGAAAGAAACCTGCTTCTGCACAGCTTTTAAAAACACGGCTCAAAGTAAATTGCCACCCCATAATGGCCCCAAAGCAGGATACTGCCATAAGCGCCATTACGATTTTACCTGCTGTACCATCAAACATATAGGCAAAAACAAGGCCAAATGGAGCAGTGGAGTTCACTAACTCAATGTTAGGAATGATCCCTGCCATAATATTTGTCGATACAATATATACCACAGCTACGGCTAAAGTGCCAAAAAATGTCGCAATCGGTACATTTTTCTTAGGATTTTCCACAGCATCTGCGTTTGCTGCTGCCGATTCAAAGCCTAAAAACCCCCACAATGTAAGGGAAATGGACTGACTGACCGCATCAAATACGGGTAGTTCTTGCGGATTCCAAACAGACACAAACATCTCTGGATCGAACCAAAACCAACCAAACACGCCAATAAATAAGACCGGCAACATGGTGCCCCAAATCGTAATATTGCTAATCCGTCCTGTGCTCTTGTTACCACGCACATTGACTAGAGCTGCCACCATGAGCAATCCTATTGTTGCTAAACTTACTTCTAATGGTGAAAGCGGCACATCAAACAATACAGCTCCATACCCTACGATAGATATAGCTATGGCTACATTGGCAATCACCAGAGATACTGCATAAGAATAATTGGCCATAAAATGTCCTGTCCTACCAAAGGCATATTCTACATAGCCTCCTAGACCACCAGACTTTTTCGTAAATAAGCCACATTGGGCAAAAATATAGGCTAAGGTTAAGGAGCCTAGTACAGTGATTATCCAAGATAGGATAGAAATGGTGCCTACCTGTGCTAATTGAGACGGTAGCATAATAATTCCAGCACCCAACATATTGGCTGCCACAATGGATGTCAGTTGGAATACAGACATTTTTTTAGCGGTGGTTTTCATGTATCAATCCCCTTTCCAAACATCACTTGAGTTCATTTCAAGTATCCGTGTCATCAAAACCGCTAGCCTAACTAGTCCGTACGGAATGGGTTCGGATGTAGTTAAGCGACTTCATTCTTTTATCGATTCATTGTAACACCTTTTCCTCCGTATGAATAGATATTTTTTTACAATTTTTCTCCTATTCCTATAACTTTCTATCATTTCCCTATCTTCCTATGATATACTATAGAAAATATGCTATGTCCATATAAAAGAAAGGATGTCCTTATGCAAGAACAAATCATTCAACTCTTGGGCGATGTAAACGGATTCCTCTGGAATAACATCATCATCGCTCTCCTCATCATTGCCGGTGTTTGGTTTACAGCAACCACACGATTCGTACAATTACGACAACTACCAGAAATGTTCCGTATTTTAAAATCTGGTGCAGGAGAAAAAAGTAAAGGTGACCATCACATTTCTCCATTCCAAGCATTCTGTATTAGCGTGGCCTCTCACGTGGGTGTTGGTAACATCGCTGGTATCGCTATCGCTATTGCCTTAGGTGGTCCAGGGGCTGTATTCTGGATGTGGTTTATCGCGCTACTTGGCGCAGCTACTAGCTTCATCGAAAACACATTGGGACAAATCTACAAAGAGCGCTTACCTGATGGCTCCTTCCGTGGCGGTCCATCCTATTACATTCGCCATGGTTTGAACAGTCCGTTCTTATCTATTTTATTTGCCATCTTAATCAGCGTTACATACGGCTTAATCTACAACTCTGTACAAGCAAATACCATTGCTATCGCTGTGCAACCATGGAATATCGACGCCTCTACAACAGGTCTTATCGTAGCAGCTTTATCTGCTCTTGTTATTTTCGGTGGTGCAAAACGTATCGCTCAAACAGCTGAATTTTTAGTGCCTTTTATGGCTGGTTTATATTTCTTAATTGCCTTATACATTGTCATCTCTAATATTTCTGTATTACCAACTGTGATTTCCGCTATCTTTACACAGGCTTTTACTATTGATTCTGCGACAGGCGGCTTCATCGGTGCTGCTGTAATGCAAGGTATCAAACGCGGCTTGTTCTCCAACGAGGCCGGCGAAGGTTCTGTACCAAATGCATCTGCTTCTGCTGATGTAAACCACCCTGTAAAACAAGGTTTAATCATGTCCCTTGGGGTATTCGTTGATACCATGTTTGTATGTACTGCCTCTGCATTCATCGTTCTTGTATCTGGCGAATATGTGCACACAGATCTAACAGGTATTGCCCTTGTTCAACACAGTATTGGACACCAATTAGGCTCTTGGGCTCCTGCAGTCATCGCATTATTTGTATTCATGTTTGCCTACAGTTCCATTATCGGCAACTATTTCTACGGCGAAGTGAATATTGCGCACATGACAAAAAATAACAAATTCGCTATTAACCTATTCCGTGCTCTTGTTATCATCATGGTCTATGTTGGTTGTATTGCTGAATTAAATCTTGTTTGGAACTTAGCTGACTTGTTTATGGCATTCTTAGTGCTTTGCAATATTACCTCTATCTTGCGTTTAGGCAAATTAGTAACCATTGCACTCAAAGATTACATGAATCAAAAATCTAAAGGTATTGAAGATCCAATCTTCGACCGCGCTATTTTACCAACTCAAAAAGGTATTACTTGGTGGCACAAAGGTCATGAAAACGAATAAACTCCTACGAAAAGGGTCCTTCGGGGCCCTTTTTCTGTTTCGACGATATATTATATGATTCTGTAATATTTCTTGAAAGGGACAGTAAAGGCTCCCGCTACAACGCATTATATTAGATATAAAACATAGAGGAAGGTTGATACCATGGTATCAACCTTCCTCTGTTGTATATATTGAGTTATTATCTTTTTAAATTATCTACTATACTGGAATCGCTCTTTCTAGTCGGAAGGAATAGATGTATACCTCTTTCACAGGGTATGGTGTCAATCGCTCTAAGGCTTCTTTATACAGCATCAGCTGAATGCGATAGCGCTCTACTAGAGCCTTTTCATCAAGATGGTCTGTTTTATAGTCAACTAGCACCCAAGATCCCTCTTCTAGGAATGCTGTATCGATGATACCTTGTAGGAACAGATCTTCCCCGTCTAGCATCTCTGGGTACACACGGTTCGCCGGAAATAGCATACTAAATGGCAACTCTCGTTCCACTCGCTGTGCTGTTAGCAATCGTTGCCCTAGATCAGACTGAAAGAAATCACAAATCCGTTTTTCACTAATCGCCTTCCGTTCCTCATCAGTCAAGTATCCTTGTAATGCTAGCGAATCCAAGGCTTGTCGCAAAGATGGTCGTGTATATGATTGCAACGGCAACCACTGCATCACCTCATGCATGAGGGTACCCCAACGAGCGCCACTGCAAATCGGTGTGGACTCATTCATGGAAGATAAGGATACGTCGAAGGGCCCTAGGTCTACAGAGGCTTCTTCTGATATATCCTCTGCACCCTTTTCTTTGGCTTTCTCAGTACCGTTTTCCATGCCCTGCTCGCCAGTTAGCTCAGTATCATCAGTGCATGCATCCGGTATACTATCGCCTATTAACATATCTTCTACGGAACTATCTAAGTCCTTACTAGAGTCTACTACGAGTAGTTCAGACCTATCTGGTGTCCCAGATTCTCCTTCTATATTGCTGTTATGTTGCTCTGTTCGATAGTCCGGCTCAATCATCTGTTTTGCCAATTCTTCCAGCTCCACAAAGCGCCGTTTAATTTCAGATACAGAGATTTTCCCCGCTCGCTCTATGGAACTTTCATAAGGATAGACAGAAGTTAGCCGATCTATCACGACAGGGTCCAATGGTGGCGCTTCCACCGGTAATTGGGCACGTACTTGTTCTAGAATATCTACTTCTACGGACGGTGTTTCCTGTGAAACACTGTAATCATTTCCATCATGAATGTGAAAGGACACAGGACAATCTTTGTACGGTATATCTGGGAATTGCGGGCTTTCTACCTCCGCAAATTGGCGCAACTGCATGCCACCTGCTACGTGGCGAGCTAAACTTCGCAATATCCAATCTAAATAGGAATTACATCCTAGAATCTGCTCTTTCGTGAAAGCACTTTCACCCCACTGTAAGACAGGCACCACCCATTCACCCATTTTCTTCGTCGCTGGTCGATCCGTGGAGCCATTGATAGATCCCTTCATATAGCCTGTGATATACAGCTTATCTTTAGGCCGAGTTAATGCTACATAAAGAATACGCTCCTCTTCAGCTTTCAAATTTTCTTCCAAAGCTTGGCGTACAAAAATCCAAGGTAAGGAATTATACATCACACGCAAGTCTGGGAAATACCCTTTCAAACCCACTCCATATTCCTTGTGCAATAGCAATGAGCGGTTCAAATCCATTTTATTAAAGCCCTTTTGAGTGCCCATGAGAAATACTACAGGAAACTCTAAGCCCTTACTTTTGTGGATGGTCATAATGCGCACCACGTTGTCCGCTTCGCTCACTGTTTTGGCAACGCTCAAATCTTCTCCGGATGCCTGTAAGCTTTCAATAAAGCGTAAGAATCGGAATAAGCCACGGTAATTGCCACTTTCATATTGTTTCGCTCGCTCATACAAGGCCAGCACATTGCCACGGCGCACCAAGCCATTTGGCATGGCGCTCACGTATTCTACCACATGCAAGGTGTCGTAGATGTGCCAAATTAAGTCCGTAATGCCTTGACGGCGAGACATGGTCCGCCATGTATCCATGGAGTCCACAAGACGAATCCACCCTGCATTCTGAGATGCTTCTACAAATGGGCGCAATCCGCTCCACAAGCTGTTCTCCCCTACAGACAGACGAAGACGCCCTAAATCGTTGGCATCCATCCCGATAAGAGGCGATTGCAAAACGATGGCCATAGGCAAGTCCTGCTCCGGATTATCGATGATTTGCAACAAGGACAGCACAAACTGCACTTCCATGGCACTGAAATAGCCGGATTTCTCCTCTGCATAGGCAGGGATGCCCTCTCGCCGTAGTAGGTCGATCATTCGGCTCGCTGACCCAGAGATAGATCGCTTCAAGAGTACAATGTCTCGCCATTCCATGAGCCGGAAGGTGCCGTCTTTATCTTGCACCATGGCGCCATTGTTCTTTAACTCTTGGATTTTACGGATCACAAAGAGCATTTCTTTTTCATCGTTCTCTAGGTCTTCTCCGTCTTCCGGGTCTGTCTGTGCCTTGTCTTCATCACAGCAAAGAACGTGCACTTCTACATCACCACCTACCCATTCTGGTGGCGCCTCTTCTACGATGCGACCTGTGTGGAGAGCTTCTGCCTCACCATAGGTAAGCCCTGCCCCTTCATCGGTCATAATTTGGGAAAATATAAAGTTCGTTACATTTAGAATTGCTTCATGGGAACGGAAGTTTTGGGACAAATCGATACGCCGTTCCACACCGTTCACATGGTGGTCAAACCGATGGTACTTTTCCATAAATAGCTGCGGATCTGCCATACGGAATCCATAAATCGACTGTTTCACATCGCCCACATAGAAACGATTGTCTCCACGAGATACTAAATTCACGATAGCCTCTTGGACGCCATTCGTGTCTTGGTATTCATCGACCATCACTTCTTTGAATGTATCCTGTAACTCCAGTGCCACCTCAGATGGCTTGAGTTCTTCTGTAAATTCTGGGTCTACTAATAAGGCTAAGCATAGATGTTCCAAGTCGGAGAAATCGATCATACCCGCTTCTTGTTTTGCCTGCTGAAAATCCTCATGGAATCGTTTCACCAGCCCCATAATACCTCGTGCCAACGGCACTAAGTACTCCATTTGCTCTCGCCAATCTGCTTCCGTAATAGCAAAGACACCTTTCGGCATGGCTTGCAATATCTCTTTTCCTTCTGCCAAAATGGCTTTGATTTCACTCAGGATAGCTGGATCGCTTTCATTCATAGCCTTAGTGGCACGGAGTACGGGGAAACTAAATCCCCCAATCCCCACTACACCCACATGCATAGCATCCCAGGTGTCTGCTTTTTGCATAGCTTGTAACAGCGTTTGCAATTCGCTGACCTTCTCCATCCATTTATCGAACCCATTACCTAACGTCGCCAATCGCTGTGCCTCTTCATAGCGCTCTAGAAGATACTCAATTTGTCGTTGTTGTTCTTTCCAAAATAATGTGCCCCAAGTAGTTTCTAACAAGGTTTGGTGTAAAGCACTTTCATAGGTATGACACACCTGATCTAACCAACGCATAGGCTGACTTTGAGCCAAGGCAAAGTTGTATATTTGAAAGACCGTCTCCCGCAAGATCTGGTCTGATCGTTCCGTGCTAAACATATCGCTCACATCGTAAATATTATATAAACCTTGTTCGTAGGCTTCTAACAAAATGGCATCTAGCACATCGTAGCGCATAAGCGCTAATTCTCCTTCATTGCCGATAGTAAAAGACGGATCTATATCCAGTTTATAAAAATAACTGCGGATCACCCATTGGCAAAAGGAGTGCAAAGTAGAAATATGGGCGGACAGCAACATATTCAATTGTTCTTCTAAATAAGCATCCCCTGTGGCTTGAAACTCTTCCGCTAGTTTCATCCCGATACGAGCTTTCATCTCCGCTGCTGCCGCCTTTGTGAAAGTCACCACCATCAGTTCCTGAATACTTAGCTCTCGCCGTTTCAGGCGTTGTATCATACGCTCTACGAGGACTGCCGTTTTACCAGATCCCGCCGCAGCGGACACCAAAATAGTTTGGGATGGTAACTGCCCTGGTCTAGGTGCATCAATAGCACTCTGTTGCGCATCAGTCCATTTCATAGGTAGCCCCTCCTGTTTGTAATGCTTCCATCTTCTCCAATGCTTCCTCTTCGGTCATGGTCTTAATATAGCGATATCTATTGCGCGTTCCATCAAAGCGACATAAGGCTTGGAACTCACAATATTCACATGGCCGTCGCTTATCCTTTTGGTACGGACTAATAGGAAACTCTCCATCCATCATCTGTGTACCACTGTTGGAAATAATTTGTTTTGTGTATTCCTTCATAAGGCCAAATTGTTCCATCGTCTTCAAACTTTTGGATGTGCGACTATCTGGAGTGCCGTCCTTTTTCAGGACAATCGGTACATATGGAGAATTGCTTTGATACGCCCTCGTCACATCTAAGGATTGTAAGACGTCACCGTCTACAAAGTATCCACTATTTTTCAACTCTTGGATAGTAGATTTTTCTTCCTCTGCCCGTCTGTGATTCACTACTTCAGATAATTTCACTTGCGGATTCCGTACATAGGTATAGAGGGCAGCCGCTGTGCCAATTCTATCTTGTGTATTCTTTTCCAATGCCAATAGATAGGTCATTAATTGTAATTTCAAGCCATAGTAAATTTCATCAGCTCGCACCGTAGTGCCCCCTGATTTATAGTCAATCACTGCCGCATAATGACCAAGAGGTCCTCGATATTCATCGACACGGTCTATTTGACCGCGCAGTACGATACTTTCGCCATAGTTTTTGCCCAATGGGATGCGCACTGGACGCCAGTTAGATGTGCCCATGCCAAAACTTTGCTCTATTTCTGTAGTGGAAAACTCGCTTTTCTTAGACCAATCTACGAGACGTGCTACCGTAGCTGATAAGGTAGATGTTAATCGAGTATACAGTTGCGCTTCGTACGCATCTCGCTCTTCTGTACCCATCACCGCATCGGCCGCTTCACGGCATAAAGATTCTTGTTCTTCCTCTGTTAAATCACGCCATTGTCGACCCTGTTCTAATAGATATTCCCCTAAATAGCGCAACGTATCGTGAAGGAAGGTCCCGATTTCAGGAGCTCCAAAGGATTTCACCTTCCGTGGGGCTAAGCGTAATGCATATTGAGCATAGAAACTGTATGGACAACGATGGTATCGTTCTAATCGTGTGACGGATCCCGTTAAAGCATCACTGCGTAACAATAACCCTCGTACAATGGACTGCTCAATGCGTGGCACCGTATTCGAGTCAAACATACCTCGTGTGGCAAAGAACACCTCACCTCTGTAGCCCATTTCTATGCTCCAGTTATAAAGACTCCACCAAGTAGAGGCGATAGGATCTCCTTTCATGAGAGCACTCATACGACTGGAAAAAAGGCCTAAGCTCTGGGATGGTCGCCACAGATAGTCCTGTTCTCGTCCCCCTGGCATAGATAGTGGTGCTTCTTCGATAGTTTTCACATACCCATATTGCTGTAAACGGCGCACTACCAAAGATGGTTCCATTTTAGACCCTTCTTCATCGGATGTGACATAGGACAGATGCAGTCCTTGGCTAGCACGAGTGCAGGCTAAATAGAATAAGAAATTTTCATTGAACATTTGCCCTAAGGCACCCGCCGCTAGTTGCACACCTACCTTAGCCAACGCCGTCCGCTCTTGGTCACGCAGAATGCCTTCGTCCCCCATTTTACGAGGAAATACGCCCTCATTGAGGCCTAGCACATAGACTTCCTTCGCATCTGTCATATAGCTACGGTCGATGGTGGTAATCGTCACATGGTCCAACGATGGCGGCACCAAAGAGTAGGTCACTTCACTGAGTCCTTCCTCGATGATAAGACCCATCTCCTCTGCGTTCAACTCCTCTGTGCCCGTCACAGCTGCACATTCCTCTAGCAATTGAATAGCATGTTTATAGATCTGTACATGGCTGGCACTTTCTTGTACATCCCCACGGTCTTCTGCTTCGTCATACCAATATTTCAATTGCTCTGGAATGTGCCAATCTTGCATGATTTGGAATAGGAACTCACTCCATTCCTGTCCCGTATGTGACAGTTTACAGAAATCATAGATTGGACGCAAATATTCCAGGACGCGCATATGTAAGTCTTGCATCACAGCTCGTCGCTCTTCATCGTCCTCACCACCATAGGTCCACACATCTCGTAACCACGCCGCCCCTTGAATGCCATATTCTAAACAATAGTTTTCTAATCGGTCTACTTCTTCCCGTGTGAAAGGCGCAAAATCCGTTTTCAGTAAGCGGAACACCGCATCATGGTCAAAGAAGGTACGATGCACATGGAAGATACCTTGCAAGAACTCCGCCAAAGGATGGCTAGTCATCATCTTCCGTTGATCTGAGAAGAAAGGAATGCCATAATTCATGCAAGCTTTTTCCAGTACATCACCATAAGACTCCATGTCCCTCAATATAATGGTACAGTCTTTCCAGCGATGTTCCTCTTCTTGACGATATGCTAAAATCTTACGACATACCGCATCAGCTTCCCGTTCTCGATTGTAGGCATTCACCATAGTCAATGAATCTTTCGTGGTGTTTGCTTTCATAGGAGTCCTGAAAAACTGTGTATTTAACTGCTGTAACACGGGCGTCCCACGATAGACGGTGTTCATGTCATGCACCACTGCCTCTGGATACCAAGTCATCATATCTCGGTAGGTCTCCCACACCCGGAAATACATAGATCCCTTGCGACTGTGCACCTCTTCCTCCAAGGATGGCAAACTGATTGTCATATGACAAGACTCACTGAGGGAAAACAGGCGTTGAATCAATCGATACTGTAAAGGTGTAAACCAATGGAATCCGTCTACAAAGACATGGCAATGCTTCATGAGTGGAGACTGTGGCAATAGGTCGATCAATGTTTCCATAGAATCTTGGACACCTAGCTCTTCCAAGGCTGCATCGTAGCGTTCTAATAGCAAGGATAATTCTTGTAATTTCCTGCCCAACACCATGGAATCTACATGTTTCACAGCCCCCGACAAGTCCTCTGGCGTTACACCAAAGGCTTTACACTCCGTCAAAAGACCTTGTATGACATCTCCAAAATGAGGTTGTTTCGCTGCCTGTTTAAACAAGTCCAACTCTCCGGCTGATTGCTTTAACAATACACGAAGGACTAGTTTTTTGCCAATTTCCGACAGGCCCTCTTCTTTCACTTTCCCTAAGGATTGATACACTTGATAGGCTAGCCGTGTCATGCCCACCACACGCACCGTAGTGAACCCTTTTTCCTGACGAAACTCTGCTAGTTTGCGTTCCATCATATACGTCGCAGGATCTGGCACAAGGACGATAATCTGGTGGTCTGGATGGTCTTGTAAAATTCGTTCTATCTCTGCGAAACAAGCCGTAGTCTTTCCCGTACCAGCTCCGCCAATATATAACTGTGGTTGCATGTCCAACTCCTTTTCCTTTCAACATGTTGTATCTATCTCTATCCTATCATGTCTAGGGCACTTAGTAAAATTGCCAGGTCCCTCAACCGATTGACCTGGCAATAGTATATATGTAATTAACGGTACGCTACCCGTTTTGGTTGCATATCATGAAAGTGCAAGCGCTCCTTCGCTGTAGCTTCCCAATCGGTGCCCGGTTTGCCATAATTGGCGTACGGATCAATGGACAAGCCCCCACGTGGTGTAAATTCGCCCCACACTTCAATATATTTAGGCTCCATCAATGCCACTAAATCTTTCATGATAATATTGATACAATCTTCGTGAAAGTCTCCATGGTTGCGGAAACTAAATAAATATAATTTTAAAGATTTACTTTCCACCAATTTTTCATCTGGCACATAGGAAATATAAATCGTTGCAAAGTCCGGTTGCCCCGTCATTGGACAAAGACTCGTAAACTCTGGACAATTGAATTTCACAAAATAGTCATTCCCTGGATGTTTATTAGGAAATGCTTCTAGCACCTGTGGTGCATAATCTGTAGGATAGTCCGTATGGCTACCTAAAGCATGAACACCTTGTAATTCTGCTGCATTACGACCACTACTCACGAACTAAAACCTCCTTATTTTTATAGACTACTTTCTCCAACGCATTGATCAAGAAGTAGCTCACCACACCACACACGAACTGACCTACTACGAGGGAGCTCACTAATACCCAGTATGGAACTGGCAAGAAATAGGTCAACCAAATTGGTACAATCAATCCTGGTACAAAGGTAATGATAGGAATCAACACCCAATTACCTAACCCTTGACGCTTCGCAAGGACGATTAGACCTGTTGTCAATAAACCTACGATAGCTCCACCGATAGAATCCACTAAACCAAAACCACCCATCACTGTATTACTTACAAAGTTGGCAATACTAAAGGCTGGAATGGTGAATGGAAAGATAGCTGACAATCCATAGAGCGCTGTAGCAATACGCACTTGATACTGACCGAAGGCAAAGCCTTGCGTACCGATCATAAGCGCCAAATACATAGCGATGGAAATGGCAGAAATCGTCAATCGTTGTGTGTTGTTAAATTGTTTCATTATAACTCCTTAGTTTTGTTTACAGACAGGAGGATCTCGAACTGTCTATCTAATACCTACTACGACATAACTCGTAGCTACCTAGAACATTTCTAGGGTTTTGAAAAGCTCCGGGTATTCCAATGTGCCAGCTTCTAAAGGTGCTGCTTGGGCATCAAGCTTGATACACATCATGTGCTCCCGGTCCAACCCTTCTGGTGGTTCTACACCAAAGTTATGTGCAAAATCATAGCCCAACCGTGGGTAGTACACATTACTACCGTACACGAACAAGTAGGAATATCCCATCTTACGAGCCAATCGTTGGCCCTCTAAGACAAGAGCTCCCCCTACGCCGTGTCCACGCATAGACTGCGCCACCGCCAGTAAGCCCAAAATGAGCACATCTTGATCGCCTACTTTACCACGCAGGAACATACCATACCCTGCAATGGCATTGTCGATGATCGACACCAAAGATAACTTAGGAATATACGCATCAGACTCACGCAAGGCTTCCACTAGTTTATATTCTCGTCCTGTACTGCGATCTGCACTGATATAGGCTTCTCGCACGAGAGCTGTGACCGTATAAAATTCACGCTTTTTCTCTTCTCGTATAATCATAGTTCCTCCGGTTCATGATGAAAGTACACCAAATGGATTGCTATTCTTTAGTATACCGAACTTTTTCGATAATAGCAAATATCTTTCCCTTATTTCTTAGCTTTTTTCGCTAGTCTCTCTCGTTCTTTTTGCTCTTGTTTTGCCAATCTTTCTTGCTCCTTAGCTTGCTGTTTTGCTAGCTGAGCTTCCTTGTTAGCCTGTTGCTTTGCTAATCGAGCTTGCTCTTTTGCCTGCTGTTTCGCCAATTTTTGTTCTGCTTGTAACTTAGCTCGTTCCGCCTTTGCCAAATGTTGCTGCTCTTTCTTTGCCAATGCCTCTTGTTTTCGTTGAGCTTTCGCTAATTGGCGTTGGGCTTGTGTGTCTAACCGTTCCTGTTTGCGTTCTGCTTTTTGCAATAGTACCCACTCTTGTTTTGCCACTTTCATAAGCGGTCGTTGTTCCTTTTTAGACGCATCCCATTGACCCCCAGCTATAGCCTCTTGCACTTCTCCATCAATAGGCTGTAAGGCTACGTTTCCTTGTGCCTTCGCCGAAGGCACTACTAATTCTAAATGGCTTCGCTGAGATGTTCCTTGTTGAAAAGTACGCACTTGTACTAACCCATGATTTGGCAAGGCAGATGCATCAATTTGGAAGGACTCCATTTTCTTTTGGATTTCTTCTTTTGTCAAAGCTGGTTCCACTGCGATTGGTGTTCCCTCATCAGCACTATTCATTTGTGCTTTATCTGATTTTGCTTCTTCTTGTTCAATTTCATAATTCATAATAGAACGACGGTTTTCATTATACAATCGCAATGCCAACATGCGATCACTTTCATTCATGGTTTCACGGCGTGCCACCACATCTGCCATCATAGGTATCAATTCTTTTCTAGTGAATGCTCGTGACCCTAAATCTACTCCCTTAGTATCCGTAATCGCTCCATGTTTCACCAAGGTCATAAGCGCTTGATATTCCCAATCAGGAGGACTCACTACACCATATGGGTTTGCCTCTGCTTGAGCCACTGTCAATCCACCGGCTACCAATGCCAATGCTATATAATATCGTAACTGTTTCATATCTATATCCTTTCTATTATCTATGCCGTCCTACATACTGTGCCTTAGGGAACTCTCCTAACCACGCTGTTTCACCACTGGCACGAACAGCTACAAGTACCGCTGTAGCAGGTCCGCCCCTATGATCTAATTCCTTATCTGTCAGTTCTATGGCCTCCATAGATGCCCCTTCTAAATAACTTAGCACCGTCAACTCTTGACGGATACCTCTGGAACCAATGGGTACCACACGAGATGTACCAGGATGTGCCAAGGCTCGTTTCACCTCATCATAGGTGACAATCCACTCTGGTTGTTCTAACACTTCATGACCTACTAAGGGTTTCCCTAATACGTACACAGCATAGGGTTCTCCTGTGCCAAGCACTTCTGGTGCACCCACTCCTAGAGCCGTAATCCCTACGGATGTAGTGCTCACTTTCATATTACTTTCATGGCTACCATTAATGGGCACAGTAATATCTAGTGTATCCAGTTCTTCTTGAATTCCCTGTACCACAGAGGTCACCACCGTATCGTAGTCGCCGCCAATGAGGTATTGTATGGCTTTCACAGTGCCTCTAGCGCATAGAATTTCAAGCATTGCCACACGAGCTGCGAAGGCACCTACCATGGCATAGGGTACGGCTAGCACATCATGCTCCTGTAACCCAATACCACTGCTAATATCACTGGCAATGATCCAATCTTCATTCTCTTTCAAGGAAAGTCTTGTTATATCACGCATTTCGTTTACCACCAAACACTCGATTCAACTGACTCACTACAAGCGCCGCCCCTACATAGTTCAATACATAGGCTAAAGACAAAGGCACAAATAAAATAGCCACAATCTCTGTACTCTGTGTCATCCATGCAATCACGGCGAGCCCGATACCAATATTAACGATATACCCCAGTATACCACTCACTACATAAGAGAAAGATGAAGTCATTCGTTTCATTATATATCCAATGCTAGCCCCAGTCCCTGCCATAATAATAGCGACTGCCATATGGATGGGGACACTGAGAGGAAACCCCGTGGAGGCAGCTGTTGCTATATGTCCTAAAGCACCTAGCACAGCACCCGCTACAGGACCTAACAGTAAGGCTCCCACAAAGGCTGGTGATGAATCAAATCCAATGGAATATACTCCAAAATGGATCTGTCCGCCAATAGCGCAAAGAGCAATCAGTAAGGCGTAGGCCGTCATTGTTCTAATATTCATAATAACCACTCCTAGGGAAGAACAAATCATAATTTCTACCTTTATTATAGGTGACCCTACCGCATAAAGCAATCATTCATGGTCTTTTCATGTACAACGGCTATACTACTTCCATATATCTCTTTAAAGTATGTTAAAAATACGATACAATACAACTATATACTAACCTATGAAAGGAGTTCTTATGAAAGTCTTAATTATTGAAGATGAACAAATGCTGAATAATATTATTGCCAAACGTTTAAAACTAGAATCTATGATTGTAGATCAATGCTTTAACGGAGAAGATGGATTAGATTATATTTCCACATCTAGTTATGATGTGATCGTTATGGACATAATGATGCCAAAAATGGACGGTCATGCCGTAGTACAACAAATGCGTGAAGAAGGTAACAAAACCCCGGTTCTTTTCTTAACTGCTAAAGATACATTAGAGGATAAAGTATCTGGTTTAAATTTAGGCGCTGACGACTATTTAGTAAAACCATTTGAATTTGACGAACTCATTGCTCGCATCTATGCGTTAGCTCGCCGTGGTCGTAATCAAGCTACAGAAGATATTATTGCAGGGCCATTACGCATCAATCAAAAGAGCCGTTCCGTTCTTCGTAATGAAGAGCCTATAACATTAACTGCCAAAGAGTTCGACCTACTCTTCTATTTAGCAAGCAACCAAAATATCGTTTTATCTCGTCAACAAATTCTTGACCATGTGTGGGAATACGACTATGAAAGTTACTCCAACCTAATCGACGTATATATTAAAGACCTGCGCAAAAAAGTGGACACCGACGAAACTAAAAAATTAATTCAAACTGTTCGTGGCGTAGGCTATGTGTTCCGCACCGAGGAATAATCCATGCACGATGTAATCAAACGCTGTTGGAACTCCATAGAGACCCTTCTCTTGCGAGTTCCTTTGGTATATAAAATTACTAGTTGGTACTCTATTTTTCTACTGCTAATGATAGGGCTATTAGCTACCTTTGTAATCCAATTCACCCATATTTGGGACCAAAATGAAATCCGTACAGACCTACAAGAGGCTGTCATTGAATCCGCTAGTGACCCTAAAAAATTTAAGCCCTTTGATGACGGTATCTTTCTCTTAGTCTATACCCATGATGGAGTCGTCTTACGAGGTAATGTACCTGATTTATTTCCAAAAGAGGCTCCTCCTTCCTTTGATGCTATCACTGAAGTGAGTCATCAGAACCGTTCTTTTCTATACTACGATGCTCCCATTCAGCATCGCCCTGGTGTACAAGGCTATATTCGTGGCGTCGTACCTATGGCATTCCTTGATAGAAAGTCAAATAGCATGTTCTTCGCTTTATTATTCGGTGGTATTCTCTTCGTTACGGTTGCTGCTATTGGGGGCTATTGGATTATTCAACGAGGTTTAAAACCAGTACGTACCGTTACCAATTTAGCTGCACAAATTTCATTAAAGCGAGATTTATCAGAACGCATTGAAAATATCCCTGAATCTGGAGATACTATCTATCAATTAGCTTCTACTTTCAACCATATGCTCAGTAGTTTAGAAGAATCCTCTAATCGTGAAAAGCGCTTTAATTCCGACATTTCTCATGAATTACGTACGCCTATTGCTGTCATCCAAGCTGAAAGTGATTACGCTCGCCAATATGTAGCCTCCTTAGAAGAAGCAAAAGAAAGCTTTCAAAATATTTTTGTTCAAAGTAAGGGAATGGCAGACATGGTCTCACAATTGTTAGAAATTGCTCGCCTTGATAGTCTAACCAATATAGATAAAGAACCTGTCCCTCTATCCAAAGTGGCTGAACAATTAGCCCATACCTATACTCGATTAAGTAAAGAGAAACATCTTACTTTTACTAGCCATATTGATGAGTCTATCATTGTTTATGGCAACCAAATCCTATTGCAACAGGCAATGGCCAATCTTTTGGACAACGCTTTCAAATTTGCCCATACGAAAGTACACTTGGAAGTCTCATCAGGATCTACCATTCACATCTCCGTTCAAGATGATGGCATTGGTATCCCTCCAGAAAGCATCCCTTTAATTTGGGATCGATTGTACCAAGTAGACCCTTCACGTACCTCGAAAGAAAATAAAGGTCTCGGACTTGGGCTCTTTTTTGTACAAAATGTTGTGCAACTCCATGAAGGTACACTGCAAGTAGAAAGCACACCAGATGTAAAAACAACATTTGGCTTTGAGTTACCAATCCATAATAATTCTGAAACATAACAAAAGAGGATATCTGACAAAGTTGTCAGATATCCTCTTTCTTACTTCACTCACTATATATAGTCTATCAAATGTATTGAATATTTGGTCGATTTCCATGGATTTTCAACACTAAATAGCCAATGATCATCATTCCTATACCTGCCACCAAGAATACATAGGATGTACCCCAATAGGTGGCTACTATGCTAGCAAACAGCGGTCCTATCATATTTCCTAATTGTTGGGATGTCGTGGCAAGTCCGAATACTCGGCCACGCACTGATGGATCTGTATTCACGGTCATAGCTGATCCAAGGGATGGGAATATACCTACAATAAATACGCCAATAAGTAATTGCAAGGCCCCAAACCACCATAATCCAAACGGTAAACTTTGCAATAATAATACAGTTCCAGTACCCATTAGCCCATAAGATATAACTCTAAAGTATCCTCGCCGCTGTCCATAAGCAGCCCACACATTAGTCATAATCATGCCCATCACACCACCACCGCTGAGAATGGACCCTGCTAACATGGCAGCCCCTTCCATGGACCCTTTTAATTCTCCCACATAAATGGCCACAATAGGTTGTAGCATAAGCATAACAGCTTGCACTAAAAAATATAATCCTAAAATATGGAGTAGTACCTTATTTTGTTTTGCTGCTTGTAAATCTTCTGAAAAAGAAGTTGTTTTTACAGAAGCTTCACTTTCCACTTGTGGTTCTTTTACAAAGATAGCTATTGCTGCAGTGACGATAAATAAAGTAATCCCTGCCACCATAAATACAGGCCGCATCCCTACTGCTAGTTCTGTCAACCCTCCTGTTAAGGGACCCACAGTATTCCCTAGGACTAAACCCATCTGAAAGATACCCATCGCCGTACCTACACGTTCTTTTGGCACAGATAATGATACCATAGTCATAGCGGCTGGCATAAACCCATTGGCAAAACCTTGAAACGCACGAACTAATAAAAATTGATATTCATCTTGTACAAAAGCGCTCCATAAATACGATAGGCCAATCAAAATCCCTGCCCGTATTGCCATTAGTTTCTTTCCATGCTGATCCGCCAATCGACCCCATACAGGAGCCATGATAGCAGCGATAAAAAATGAAATAGAAAATGATAAGCCTGACCAAAGAGCTAACTGTTCCTGTTCCACACCGAGCTCTAAAAGATACACGGGAAGGAAAGGAATAATCATTGTATAACAAATGGCAAGCAGTGACATCCCTATAGTAAGAATCCACACTGCCACCATTCCTGTTTGTTGTAATCCTTTCATACTTTACTCCCTCTAGATATATACAAATTGTAACCTTATTGTAACATATCTACTGTAAGGCCCCAACAAGTCCCCTCCATAGACAGGGAAATAAAAATAGAGGAAAGTTGATATACTATCCTCTACTCATTGTAACTATAAGTAGATTGTCACTATCTAGCCTTTGACATTATGCAAGACTTTCCATAACAAATTCTGTAACAATTGAAGCTCCTCTTGAGATAATCCCAATTTCGTTTCAATTAAATTTGGAATATATCGAACTTTTTTCTCCAAAGACTTTCCTTTTGTTGTTAACGTAATCATCATAGAACGCTCATCTTGTTTAAATCGTTCACGTATAATTAAGCCTTTTTTCTCTAGCTTCCGTAACAATGGAGTTAATGTTCCCGAGTCTAAATAGATTCTCTCTCCAATCATTTTTAGATTCGCTTCTTTATATTCCCAAATAACAGACATTGCAAGATATTGTGTATATGTGATCCCCAACTCAGAAAGTTCTGGTTGACATGCTCGCAAAGCTTCTTTTGCTGCTGCATATAAAGGGAAGCCGATTTCTTGCTCTACCTTTAATTTCTCTTTTTTCATCCTAAAATTCCCTTACCTCTTTCTTACAACTTACACTGAAAAATGTCGGTCAATAACATCTTGAAGCGTTAAACTTTGCATATATTCACGCAAATGATTTTGTAGATGTTCCCATAATGGCAATGTACGGCATCCTTCGCTCATCGGACATGTGTTCACATCTTCCTCTAAGCAAGCTACAACTGCAATAGAATCTTCTGTAGCAGCAAGAATATCATAGACCGTATAGTCTTTTGGCTCTTTTGTCAGTTGGTAACCACCATACTTACCACGAACACTTTTTACATATCCTGCTGCACTCAATCGTGCTACAATTCCTTCTAAATATTTATCAGAAATATTTTGGCGCTCCGCCATTTCACGAATAGATACATTGCGATCTACACTGTGCTCTGCCAAATCAACTAGCACGCGTAATGCATATCGACCTTTAGTAGAAATTTTCATAAATAATACCTCTTCAAAAGTAGGATTTATACCTAATCTATATTATATATAGAACAACGAATTTTGTCTATATAGATTGTGTACATATTTAGTACCTATATTGCATAAGTAACACTCACAATATGCATATAAGCAATATATTTTGTATATTTACACATACTGAAAACCAGTGTCGCCTACTAATGTACTCCATTATAAACTTATTAGTATAATTTATATAATTTTATAAGTTTTATAATTTTTTTAAATAAATTGACTCAAAAAACCTATCCTAACCTTCTAGTCTATGCTACAATAAGGATGTAATTTTATTTATTACTAGGAGGTTCACCATGTTAGAACGCGTATTCGCCTTAAAGGAGCGAAATACTACAGTCCGTACAGAAATACTAGCAGGACTGACGACTTTTATTACGATGGCATATATTTTGCTATTAGCTCCCAACTTACTAAGCCTAGCTGGTATGGATAAAGATGCTGTATTAATTGCTACAGCCTTGGGTGGTGGTTTAGTCACCATTGCCATGGGAGTATTTGTTAATTATCCTATTGCTTTAGCACCAGGAGTTGGCCTATTAGCTTTTTATTCCTTCACCGTGGTTCTAGGTATGGGGTTAACATGGCAAACAGCATTAGGTGCTGTATTTATTTCTGGTCTTGTATTCCTTGTACTGACTCTGACGAAAATCCGTCAACTTATTATTGAAGCAATTCCTTCTTCTTTAAAGATTGCTATCACCGTAGGTATTGGCTTGTTCATTTGTATCATTGGTTTGAAACTATCTGGACTTATGACTATCGCCTTATCCTTACAACCTGGCACATTGAACGACATTGTAACTGCCAAAGGTCATGGAGCACCAGCTGCATCAGAAACCTTATTAACATTAGGAAACTTAAGCAACCCTGAAGTGCTTTTATCTCTTTTCTCTTTGTTCTTCTCTGCCGCTCTCATGGCTCGTCGTGTCCCTGGATCTCTATTAATTGGTGTTATCATCACATCTATCATTGCTTATGCGACTGGTATCGCTACTTTACCAGAATCTTTAAGCATTATAGCAGTCCCTGATTTCAGTAAAATTGCCTTTATGGAATTGGATATTTCATCAGCATTCCATGTTGGACTTATTACTATTATCTTTTCATTTACTTTCGTTGAACTCTTTGACTCCATGGGCACACTGATTGCTACTGCCTCTAAAGCAGGCATTGCAGACCCTAAAAAGGGTGAATTCCCAGGTCTTGGTAAAGCTATGATTGTAGACTCCCTTGGCGTTAGCTTCGGTGCTATGCTTGGTTCTAGCACAATTACTGCATTCGTTGAAAGTGCTGCTGGCGTAGGTGCTGGCGGTCGTACAGGATTGACTGCTGTTACTTGCGGCATCATGTTTATCCTTTGTCTATTCTTTGCTCCATTAATCGCATTAGTTCCGAATGCAGCTACAGCTCCTGTACTTATTTTAGTAGGAGCACTAATGATGGAAGCTATCCGTGAAATCGACTTCTCCGATTGGACAGAAGGTTTCCCTGCCTACTTAGTTATTGTATTAATGCCATTTACATACAGTATTGCTAATGGTGTTGCCGCTGGTCTTATTGTATATCCTTTGATGAAGTTTATCACTGGTCGTCATAAAGATGTACACTGGTTTATGTATGTACTAGGTGCGATTGTATTGGCAAAATACATTTGGTTTGAATAACATACTGAATAACATATAAAATAACTCCAAATACAATAGAGGAAAGTTGATTCCATCATCAACTTTCCTCTATTTTTTAGATTCTATAATACATGCTAGCACTACTCATATAAGAGTAATCGCCAACTTGTTTTACATGACAATAGGCATATCTCTCTATACATCAATGAAAGGGTCCCACAGGACCCTTTCATTGTATTTCGTATGTATTTCATATGCCTATAATCAACAGGGATCGGACCTAGTCCCAACTCTTGTACTACAGCAAGTCGTCTTCGTATACTGCTTCTTCAAAGAACAATGGCAACAAATCTTCACTATATTCATTCATGTCGCGGCCTGTTTTGGAGAATACCACAGATGCTGCAAAGCGCATTAATTCTGCTTCGTTCTCTGGATTGTTTACAAATTCATTAATAATTTTATCCATATCTAAATGGCGTTTCATAATGAATCGAGCTAATTTACGACGATTCACCGGATCATTCACCAATTCATCTACATCAATAATATACTCTGGCATTTTGATCGCAATATGCGTGTGGATTCCGTCTTCTTTCATGATAACCTCCTACATTGTACGCCCTATCGTAGGGCTACACTTATATATTAACAAATGTGATGTTTCACAACAATTACATAACGACTTTCTATCTGTTGCAGATACTCCTTATACATACCTGCATATCTGCCTATAGGTTCGCTATGCTCCGTACCCGCTCTTGTAAGCTAGCCTCATCAGTAAACACCGTATCTAAACACAGTCCATGGGCAGGCGCTGTTTTCCCGATTAATTGTCTATTCTCACCAGCTATAATACGTGGCACGTCCTCCGGTTGAAAGCGACCTAAGCCTACATCCACCAAGAATCCTGCTATATTCCGCACCATGTGATACACGAATCCATCTCCTAATACATGGATTCTGACAGTCGTTCCCTCTTGGAATACCTTTACAGCGTACATGGTTTTCACTGGATCTTGTACCGTCGTATTATGGCCTTTGAAAGTACTGAAATTATGTGTTCCTTCTAATGCCTTTGCGGCTTGCTTCATGGACGATATATCCAAAGGTTTGCGCACATGGTAGGCATAACGCAGTTGTAGTGGGTCCACCACGGCATCATTATGAATGGTGTAAATGTATTCCTTCCCTTTCACATAATTCCGTGGATTCCAATCCGACGGCAGTTCCTGTGCCTCACGGACCACAATATACGGTGGCATATGGGCAATGAGGGCTCGCATTAGATTGTCTACAGGAATCTTGCCGGTCGTGGTGAAAGCCACTACTTGCCCTCTCGCATGGACACCTGCATCCGTTCGAGAGGATCCGTAAATCGTAATGGGCTCATTACACACCTTAGACAAAGCTTCCTCAAGATAGCCTTGCACAGTAGGGCCATTCTGTTGCCGTTGGTACCCACAGAGCTCGGTCCCATCATAGGCGACGATGAGTTGTATGGTTCTTGTCATATACCAAGTCCCCATCGTAATACGGCTAACACAATACTTACCAATACCACGGCACCAATACCATAAGTATCTAATGAACTATATTGTAATTCTTTCAAGCGAGTACGCCCTTCTCCACCTCGGTAACAACGAGATTCCATAGCCACTGCCAATTCATCGGCACGGCGGAAAGCGCTAATAAATAATGGCACAAGTAAAGGTACCATATTCTTAGCTCGTTTCAGTAAGGATCCTGTAGTGAAGTCAGCACCACGGGATTCTTGGGCTTTCATAATGCGATCCGTTTCCTCTAATAAGGTCGGAATGAACCGCAAAGCAATGGTCATCATCATAGCTAGTTCATGAGCTGGTACGCCAAAGCGTTTCCACGGGTTTAGGAGTCTTTCAATACCGTCCGTCAAACGTATGGGCGACGTTGTATAGGTCAACAAGGAGGAAAACACGATTAAGAAAATCAATCGTCCTGCCATGAGACCGCCCAAATTGAGACCTTCTCGGCTGATGTGTAACCAACCATAGGTAAACAAGTATTCTCCCGGTGTAGTGAACACATGAATGGCCAAGGTGAATACGATGATGATCCACAATGGTTTAATGGATAGCCACACGAGTCGCACTGGCAAACGAGACAGACCCAAACAACCGAAGGTAAAGGCCGCCACAATGCTATATGTCACCAAACTGTCTGCAAAGAAGATCGCAATGATAAAGATCATAGTGGCTATAATCTTGGCCCGTGGATCCATGCGGTGGAGCAAAGAATCTCCTGGAAAGTACTGGCCGATGGTAATATTACTTAGCATGGTGCACCTCCTTGAGATAGTCGAAAATGTCTACTACTGCCTCATGGACATGGACACGGTCAATATTGACTGGAATATTTCGTTCTGCCAAAGCTTGTAATGTTTGCGACAATGGCGGTACATCGACACCCGCAGATTGTAATTTCTCACGGTCATTGTGGAAAATCTCGATAGGATTGCCATCTAGTAAAACTTTTCCTTGGTGCATCACGATCAAACGATTTGCCATGCGGGAAATATCTTCCATATTATGAGATACAAGGATAACGGTAATACCTTTTTCCTTGTGTAGTTTCATGATTTCTCCAAAGATTTCTTCTCGCCCAAATGGGTCAAGTCCAGCAGAAGGCTCATCTAGAATTAAATAGTCTGGGTCTAAGGCAATGACTCCGGCGATTGCCACACGTCGCATTTGTCCTCCCGACAAATGGAAGGGAGACCGCTCTGCATAGGTATCGTAGTCTAAGCCTACAAATTGCATCGCTTCTCGCACACGACGATCTATTTCTGCCTCATCGAAACCTAAATTTTTAGGACCAAAGGCAATGTCTTTAGCAATCGTTTCTTCAAACAGTTGATGTTCTGGATATTGGAATACCATGCCTACTTTGTGACGAGTTTGTTTAACTGTTTCTGTTTTACCTACTAGGTCCACACCATTGACTGTTACGGTACCTGAGGTAGGATGCAATAAACCATTCAGATGTTGTACTAAGGTGGATTTACCCGACCCGGTATGGCCGATGATGCCTACAAACTCACCTTCGTGAATGGTCAAGCTCACATCGTGAAGAGCCGTTTTTTCAAAAGGTGTCCCCTGTCCATAGGTGTAGGTTACATGCTCTAATTGAATTGACATATGGCCTCCCCTAGTTCTTCATTGCTAGTAATGCCCTTTGGCATAGTTACCCCTTTTTCTTGTAAGCGCACCGCAATTTCTGACGGCACCGGCACATCTAGACCAAGACCTTTTAACGTATCTACATTCATAAATACATCTTTTGGAGCTCCTTCATCGATGACCTTACCTTGTTTCATCACAATGATACGATCTGCTAAAGCTGCTTCTTCCATAAAGTGCGTAATATATACGATAGTGATGCCTTCTTCTTTATTGAGACGGTACACCGTATCCATGACTTCTTTGCGTCCTTTAGGATCGAGCATAGCCGTTGGCTCATCTAAAATAATGCATTTAGGTTTCATCGCTAAAACACCAGCAATGGCGATACGTTGCTTTTGCCCTCCTGATAATAAGTGCGGACCATGTAAAGCATAGTCCGACATGTTTACCGCTGCTAAGGCTGCGTCCACACGACTGCGAATCTCTGGGGCTGGTACCCCTAAGTTTTCTGGGCCAAAAGCCACGTCTTCTTCTACAATGGCTGCCACGATTTGATTATCTGGATTTTGGAATACCATCCCCACATTTTGGCGAATATTCCAAATTAAATTTTCTTCTTTTGTATCCATTCCTAAAACGGTAACGGTACCAGATGTAGGTTGCAATAGGACATTAAAGTGTTTGGCAAGGGTACTTTTACCACTCCCATTGGTCCCGATAATGCTGACAAACTCGCCTTCATGAATATGAACACTCACATCCTGTAAGGCGTGTACCTCACGGCCCATTTCGTCTTGGTACACATGACTCATATGGTCCGTACTGATCATAATTTGTTTCATTTTTTATCTAATTTCCTCTCTACGTAAGTACAATTGTTACTTCGTATTATAATCTACTTCATTATACCTTGTAGAAAGGTTTAGGACAATAGGCAACCTTGGGGAACCTATTATAGTTGACAAATTAAAAATCATCACTCTACATAAGTAGAATGGTGATAACTTATAAGGGGGATATAAAATAATTACTATTTTAAATATTGATGTAAGTCAATTTTGGTAAGAGTATCCTCTACAGCTCTATGAAAAGCTCTATCGTAGCTACCACTTGTTTTACCTACACTAGAGAAATCTTCATCCATCACATAATCGCCTTCCTGAGCATCATAGATAATAATATTAGTCATAATTGTCAGATTTTTTCTAAGACCAGTCCAGAAATTAACTTTTTCTTCAGCTGATGTAACACGAGTCGCCAACACCATAACATAACGAGTGCCTTCTTTTTCAGCTAGTGCTTTTAAATCTTTAGTGCGAAGTATAACACCCTTATCTTGATCTCGTTGTGTTTCATTACTATCATTATCTCTAATGTATACTTTTAAATCTTTTTGTGCTTTTGCGAATGGAATTGCTTCATAACCAACAGTATTTAACTTCTCGTTTACTTTTGTATATAATTCCTCACTAATCTCTAAAGGTTTACCTACGTGATTAGGATCTAATTGAACAAATAATGCAATTGGTTGTTTAGGTGTTTCTAATAAACCCATAGCATGTGTATTTACAACCCCTAATAAAAGTACAGTGAACGCCATAGCAAATAATACATATAGTTTTTTCATATTTATAATCCTCAAGCCCCCTTTTTTTATTATATAATATCTCTATATAATTTTAAAGCATTTCAAATTATATGCATTATCTCATTCTTTAAAAATAGAAGCCAGTTCTTTATAAAATTTTTCTAATATCTTGATTCTTGATGTTTTCTATGTATTCCTGACTGTGGGTTTTATTCGCCCTTCGGGCTTTAAAACCTTACGCCAGGAACTAAGCGATGCTCTATGATTTATGCGTCGCTTCTTCTTTTTTTACCTTTTTACATTTTCCTTTTCCTACTTTGTTCCTGGCTGTGGATTTTATTCGCCCTTCGGGCTTTAAAACCTTACGCCAGGAACTAAGCGATGCTCTATAATTTATGCGTCGCTTTGCTCCTTTAAATCATGAGCCCTGCTTATGCAACTTCCTGTTCTGCCCTGTGGATTTTCTTTACTCCCTTCGGTCGTAGAAAATCTTACGTTAAGGACTTTTATCCCTTGTCCTTTTTGTTCCTAGCTGTGGGTTTTGTTAGCTCCTATAGAGCTACAAAACCTTACGCTAGGAACTAAGCGATACTCTATGATTTGCGCGTCGTTTCACTCCTTCAAATCATGAGTCCTGCTTATGCGCGTGCTTCGCTCCTTTAAAAGTGGTTCACTGGGGATCCCAGGCCTATGGTATTCTTTCATAGATATTACTTCTGCCATATTGGCTGGAAACGGCCAGACCAAAATAATATATTGAATGAGAAAATAAAAAAGACGCCTCTCGGCGTCTTCTTTATTTCTTAATCAGCAACTTCCTATCCTCCCAGGCCGTTTCCAGCCAAGTACTTTCGGCGTTTACGAGCTTAACTACTGTGTT
>NZ_RQVH01000023.1:0-22341 GCF_003992185.1 Veillonella sp. CNR 79/14
ATTGTTATGTATTTTGTTTATGATCGAGACTATACTAATACCTTTTTACACTTTCGAGTATAATAGAATTGATATGCACAATTTCTAATAGTTTAGACTATACTCGAAAGCGTCATTGGAATATATATTTTTTTCGAGTATAATAGAATCAATGAAAGTGAGGTGTTAGCTATGGAATATATTAAACGTCCTAAGTACTTAACCCAAATAGAACCATTCATTGATAAGCCTGTAATTAAAATTCTCACAGGTATGCGCCGTGTTGGAAAGTCTACTTTATTAACAATCATTAAAGACACTATCTTGCAGAAAATACCTGATGAACGAAAAATTTATATCAACTTTGAATCATTAGAGTTTATGGATATCACAGAAGCAAGCACATTAGCCAAGTACCTCCTCCAAAAGACCCAGAACCTAGAAGGAAAGATATATTACTTTTTTGATGAAGTTCAATTAGTACAAAATTGGGAACGAGTGATTAATGGTCTACGTGTTGGTAAAGATTGCGACATCTATATTACTGGTTCCAACTCCACCTTAATCTCTGGCGAACTTGCTACACTTCTTGCTGGCAGATATGTAGAATTTGAAATACAGCCATTTACATTTGATGAGTTTGTAGAAGTATTCCAAGAAAAACAGCTTAGTAAAGAAGAGCTATTCACTAAGTTCATCCAATTAGGTGGTATGCCTACTTTAAAATACTTTAACTTAGAAGAAAATAGTAGTTATAAATATCTAAATGATGTGTATCATACAGTTTTGATCAAAGACGTGTTGACACACAATAAAATTCGCGATGTAGATATTTTCAATCGAATCCTATCATTTACTATACAAAATATAGGGTCCCCCGTTTCTGCAACTAGTATTAAAAAATATTTAAAGAGCGAGCATCGGGATGTTTCCATTGATACTATACTGAATTATTTAGACTATTGTCAGCAAGCTTTCATCCTAAAAAAGGTGTCTAGATTTGATACGGTCGGTAAAAAGAATCTTAAAATTGATGAAAAATATTACCTTACGGATCATGGATTTCGGGCTGCCAAAGGGTATTCTAATACGAAAGATATTGAAAGAACCCTGGAAAATATCATATATATTGAGCTAATTTCTAGAGGATATACCGTAGAAATTGGGAAGGTAAAAGATATGGAAATCGACTTTATTGCTACGAAGGATAAAGAACGAGTATACTATCAAGTGTCCTATCTTATGGAAACAGAAGCTACACGACAACGTGAATTTGGTGTGTATGCGCATGTACAAGATAATTACCCTAAATTTGTTCTCTCCATGGATACCGTTGACTTTAGCCAAGATGGAATCGTTCACAAACATGTGATTGATTTTTTGTTGGAAAACAGTTTATAAATGTATAAATGCTATCATAAGAATGTACAGAAATGATGATATAAGACTGTACTAAATGAATAGCCCCCACATTCTAGTATAAAGTATACAAAAGCACAGGGCTCGCGTCCCTGTGCTTTTTATATACCATATTTCTTCATAAAAAATGCATCTACTTCATCTATACCATAGGTTTTATCATTCTTTAACGAATCTATTCCTTTTTGCAATTCCTTATCTAATTCTTCCTTCGATAAACTAGCTAAGGATACTAATGTATCCGGTTTATTTTCTTTTGGTACCGCATGTGTATTTTTAGATACACGACCTATATTCCCCATATTTATATACCTATCCTTTTTTATTTCATTAATGGCTTTATTTTTATAATACCGCTACTAAATACTAATACACTATTGTTTTAACTTTTATCTAATATCATTATACACTGCTGCATCAAAGCTCACAACACTCTACCTATTAATCATCTCTCCCCCTATCTTTTTAGTATGCATTTTTAGTATAATAAGAGGTAGTTTATAACTATATACCTATGAAAGCATGTATTCTATCCAGGCTTTCATAATAATTCATAAATATATTGTTATTATAGATAAGGTAGGAGTTACTTTCATGGAAAAGAAACTGATTTTTAATGAACATGGTGACCGTGGCACGCAAAGTATGGTGGGCGGTAATACGACGAATTTACGGGAATGGAATCGTATTAAGTACGATTGGGCAAATACATTGTATCGCACGATGCTGAACAATTTCTGGATTCCTGAAGAAATTTCTTTGAACGAAGATATTAAGCAATTCCCATATTTAACGGATAGCGAACGCCGTGCCTTCGACAAAATTATTTCTTTCTTGAACTTCTTGGACTCTATTCAAAGCGAAAACTTACCAAATTTGAGCCGTTATATTACGGCTTCTGAAGTAGCTTCTTTACTTAATATCCAAGCCTTCCAAGAAGAAATTCACGCCCAATCCTATTCTTACATTTTGGATACAGTAACGAATCCAATTACTCGTGACCGCATTTATGATGAGTGGCGTACAGATGAACATTTACTAGCTCGTAACCGCTTCATTGCTGACATTTACCAACGCTTTAGCGATGAACCATCAGAGCACAATTTGATTCGCACTATCATGGCAAACTACATTTTAGAAGGTATCTATTTCTACTCCGGATTTAGCTTCTTCTACACATTGGCACGCCAAGGTAAAATGACCGCAACTTCCACGATCTTTAAATACATCAATCGTGACGAAGTGACTCACTTAGTATTGTTCCAAAACATTATCCGTGAGCTTCGCATCGAACGCCCTGAACTATTCACTCCTGAACTAGAAGCTGAATTGACACAAATGCTTCGCGAAGGTACAGAAAATGAAATCGCTTGGGGTCAATACATTACAGACGACAAAATCCTTGGCATCAACAACACATTGATCGAACGCTATATCAAATACTTAGCAAATCAACGTGCTGATTCCATCGGCTTGCAACTGTTATATCCAGAGATCAAGGAAAATCCTATGGCTTGGATTGAAAGTTTCTCCAATTTGAACAGCACGAAAACTGACTTCTTCGAGGCAAAAGTTACGAACTATACAAAAGCAGCAGCATTCGATTTCGACGATTTGGAATAAGAATGTCAGTAAGATTATATACACAAAAGCTACACGTAGATACATTCTACCGTGTAGCTTTTTTATACAAAAAATATTAGAACTACTCGTATATAAGTAGTCCCAACATATATAAAATAATCTTTTAGTTAGCTTTCACCAACGCCCGATGGATCAATCCAATCACGAATCCTACGCCGCCGAATACAAGCCAGTCCATACCGATGCCATGCATTGGTACTTGTGTAGCAAAGAATTGTCCTAAGCTACCTAAGTCTACGCTCGCTGTTTCTAAGCCAGATACAAGAGCTGTGATGAAGGTTGCCCCTACTGTCCAAGCATATACGCATTGGCGGCCGTTGAACAACGGATGTAAGAATGCCAATACAATCAATGCAATGGATAATGGGTACAGGAACATCAACACAGGAATAGCTGCAGTAATGATGGTTTTCAATCCAAACATGCCTACGCCGAAAGAAATCAACACGAATAGCACTGCATAGGCTTTATAGGATAAGCCACCAAATTGTGTGCTAAAATACTGTGCACAAGAAGTAACAAGTCCGATACTCGTCGTCAAACACGCCAATAATACGATGACTGCCAAGATCATAGCCCCTAAATCGCCGAATAACAAACGAGCAGATTCTGCCAATACAGGCGCCCCTGTATCTAAGATGCCTAACTGCTCTACGCTGGTAGCGCCTAAGCTAGCAATAAAGATGTACACCACGCCTAAGCAACCTACGGCGATTAACCCAGCTTTCATAGTGGCCCGTGTAATTTCATCACGTGTTTGTGCCCCTGAAAGTGTCACAAATTCGATAACCAAAATACCAAACACAAAGGATGCCAAGGCATCTAATGTGTTATATCCATCTAAGAAGCCTTGTAGAAATGCGGTGCCGCTAGTAGCGTAGGACTCTGTCGGTGTACCATAGCTGCCTAATGGAGTAATCAAAGATTTAACAATCAATACCACGATGGTCAGTAGCAAGGCTGGTGTTAAGATTTTACCAATGCGATTCACCAATTTTTGCGGATTAATAGAGAGCCACAATGTGACTACGAAGAACCCCACAAGGAACAAGGATAGTGCTGTATCTGAGGCAGCTCCACCTAAGAATGGTTTCACTGCAATTTCATAGGATACAGTCCCCGTACGAGGGATGGCAAAAGCAGGGCCAATGGATAAGTATAATGCCAATGTAAATAGGACCCCAAACACTGGATGCACACGGCTTGCCAAACTTTGTACGTTACGGCTGCCGGAGTATCCCATAGCCATAACCCCTAATAAAGGTAAGCCTACACCAGTTACAATAAACCCTAAGATGGCCCACCACACATTGGTACCTGCATGTTGACCTAGAGTAGCAGGGAAGATTAAGTTACCTGCCCCAAAGAATAAAGCGAACAGCATCAGGCCGATAGCAATATAGGCTCGCCCCGATAGTTGAGTATGATCTGACATAATATCTCCTTTCAAATACATCCCATAATAACAAATATACACTGTATAAAAACACTTCTTATGCTTATTTTTTTATTATATCTAATTATAAGTAAAATAAAAAGCCATTTTCTTTGTAGAAAATGGCTTTGTCTATACCAATTATGCATATATATCCGAACTATAATTGATAGGCGAACTACATCTATTAACTATAACCAAGCATTACTCATTTTTAGTCGCAGGGCTCTACATGTACTTTCACATCATAAAAGGTACTACCCCAACCATAATCGGTAGATCGTGAGGCAGTCAATACATTCATTGTATGCTCTGTATCATGGGACTGCGATTGCCACCAGACACCACTACTCACAATAGTCCCCTTTGGTACCGCATCATCAATGACTAAGGCAATCCGCAAGGAACCTCGCTCATTATACAAGCGCACAAACTCACTGTGCCATACGCCCTTGCGCTGGGCATCACCAGGATGCATACGAGCAACCATCTTTGGTGTATCTTCTTGTATCTCACAAAAGGACGAGTCTAGTATACGTGGATCAGCACCATTGATGAGGAAGAACTCCGCTGTATCCCCATGAGCTTCACGATATACAGGATATGGCTCACGCTCTAAGGGGTTATATAATTCAATCTTACTAGATGGTGTACCGTACTCTAGCTTATACGTACCGGATAGGTCCATTTCCACAAAATCCCCTGCCAAGATTCTATCTTGCACTTCTCTTGAAATCGGAGCATGTCGCACAATATCTTCAATCATCTCCAATTCTGACATAGCAAATACAGGGTCATCGATACCCATAGCTCTAGCAATACTACAAATAGTATCCCAATTAGAGCGACTTTCACCTACAGGAGGAATGGCTTGATAGCCACAACCGATGGTGTAATGTCCATAGGAATTATAGATATCATTATGCTCTACAGACGTCGTTGCAGGGAGCACAATGTCTGCATATTTCGCCGTATCCGTCATAAATCGTTCGTGTACCACCGTGAACAGGTCCTCTCGTGCCAATCCTTTGCGCACCACTGTTTGGTCCGGCGATGTCACCGCAGGGTTGCTGGAATATACATAGAGGGCCTTAATCGGTGGGTTGTTGACCTCTGTTAACATTGGACCTAAATGAATCATTGGGTTCAACCGTGTTTCTTTTATTTGAAAGCGCTCCCAACTGACACGCTTGCCCCCAACAAATTGACTACCCGAGGCACTCGACAAGAGGCCACCTCCTGTATGTAGGTATGCCCCCACCAAGGCAGGTAGTGCCACTACACATCGCACCGTATTCGCTCCGTTCCCATAGCGAGATAGTCCACTGCCTAAGCGAATAAATGGCGCCATTGCCTGTCCATAAGCACGAGCAAACTGGATAATCCGTTCCTCTGGTACGCCTGTGATTCGAGTCACTTTCGATGGTGGATATTGAGAAATAACAGTATCACGGAATCCTTCATAGCCTTGTACATACTGATGAATAAATTCCTCATGTACTAATCCTTCTTCCACAAGCACATAGGCCACACCCAACGCAAAGGCTCCATCTGTACCTGGTCGTATGATAATGACTTCATCTGCTAATTTCGTTGTCTCCGTATAGTACGTATCAATCACCCAAAGCTTGGCACCTCGCTGGCGAGCTATGGTCACATCATGTAGGACATGTACATCCGTAGCCACTGCATTGAGGCTCCACAACACCACACAATCACTGTATTGTATATCTTGTGGACGACTCCCTAGGGTATTCCCCATAAGACTAGCCCAACCATAGCGTTTAGCAGGGGAACAAATCCCCTTATCTTGACGGGTCGCACCAAGTATGGCAAAGAGTGGATCCCCTGCACTCTTTTGTAAGATTCCCATGGTCCCTGCATAGGAATAGGGCATAATACTTTCAGAACCGTATGTATGGATACAGTGCTGAAACTGCTGAGCAATTTCCTTTAGTGCTTCGTCCCAAGTAATCGGTTTAAATTGACCGCTTCCCTTAGGACCTATGCGTCGCAAAGGCGTTGTTAGACGTTCCCTATGGTGGACTGTTCGTTCGTAATGTTGCATTTTCTGGCACAGCGTTCCTCTCGTAAAGCTGTGATCTTTCATACCTTCTACCCGTTGTAACTGGTCTCCCTCAATGGTCAAGATCAATCCACAGGCATCTGGGCAATCATAAGGACATACTGATGTCCTTGTATGTATGGGCTTCGTCATCATTCATTCCTTACTAGTCATTATCAAAGTCATCAAACAAGTCAAAATCAACGTCAAAGTCGAAGTCAAAACTATCTCCAGAATTGTAATCATAAGAACTATCAGCCTCTTGTTGATCATACTCTAACTCATCTTCCATAATATCATTGTAGTTGTTATGGAAAAATTGATCCTGTTCTGTTTCGTTTGCACTAGAAAAACCATAATCTTCATCAGCATGCTCTGGCAATACATCCAATTGACTATAATCACGAATCGTCATTGCTTCATAAGGGTCCAAAGGTGCACGGTTTTCTTCTGACTCTTCAATCTCCACCATATCCATAGCTCGGTTCAAATCCTTTGACGTCCCCTCTTGTTGCACCATGTCCAAGAACTCATCCGAACTCACTTCACTCACCAGCGTATCCATGTCTTCTACCACAGATATATCCTTCTGTGGTTCTATAGTTTGTAATTGTCCTCGTCGTAAAAATCGATTCATCCTCTATGCCCCTTTCTCAACCTCTCTTACATTACTTGTATTGTATCACCTAGCAATGAAATTTTACAATACATCGTTTTATCACCTTTCAAAGGTATGCCTTATATACTAAAAGAACCCCTGAGCAGGGGTCCTTTGGTATAGTTTATAGTATAGTTGTAAGTGTTGTCATATTCAGGATGTTATCACATATAAGGGAGTGTTATGTGATTGGTTCGATGTTACTGTCAGGAGGAATTAGCCTAAAGTAGCACGTAAGAACCACAATTGTTTTTCATAGTAAGCAATGTGGTCTTCCATGATAGCCACTAATCCGAAGTTACCTTCTTCATCAGCTGCTTCGCGGATAGCACGAGCTTCTTTGTTCAACAATTCGAAATCTCCTACTAAGAAGTTGTACACTTGTTCTACGGAGAATTTGTTGCCTGGTTCTTCTTTCAAAGAAGCAATTTCTAAATATTTTGCCACATGCACTACAGGTTCTTCACCTTGCATTTTTACATGCTCAGCTACTGCATCATAATAATCAAATGCTACATCGTAGACTTCTTCTAAATATTTGTGAGCTGGCACAAATTGAGATCCTACTACATTAAAATGGAAATTGTGAAGTTTAATGTTCCAAATTGCTAAGTTTGCAATATATTGGTTAACTGCTTGTAAGTTTTTCATACCTATTTCTCCTTTTCTTTAGTTTATTTTGCTAATTATTCTAATTAGCAATTAATAATTATTATTTATTATGTATTTATCTTAGCATAGTAAATTATAAAATGCAATAGTTTTTCATATAGTTTATCGAAATATTTGAATGTAAAAAGTTCCCATTACCTATAACGTAATGAGAACTTATAGTATATATTATTCACTTTTTTTGATAAACCCTTGTGTAGCGCTATACAAGCAGAACCACACAAAGAAACTAGCTCCTGTAATAATCAGATACATAGTATCCGTTAACTCCCCAGATCGATACATCGCCAGAGTATAAAAGAAAGCTGTCATCGTCATCAGAACATAGGACAATACATAGCGCATGCCACGCTCTACATCTTCATCGGTAAACATTTCCTTCTTAAAACGCATCCAGTAAATCCCGCAAAGGGCTAAGCCACCTAGCATATTAGCAGCTAGTAAACTCATATCAGCCCGACCATTAAAGAACCAGCACAAGGCTAAATGATTAATAAACAACATCCATTTAATCATCGTGGTCAAACGGGCTGTCGTAATCGTCTGTTGTGGCTGTGGTTGGTGTTGTTTCCGTTTCTTTCCCTTTCCCATAAAGTCCTCTCTATTTAATCTATACTATGACACTAGAACAATACGTGAGATGTGTAAATTAAGCGTAATGCCAGTAATCCAATCCCAATGGATAACCCAATTAAAATCGTTTTTGCTCGCAATCGTTTCGCAATGAACGCCCCTAATTGACCACCCGCTAAGGCACCAATACCACAAGGAATGGCAATTTCAAAATGAATATGACCACTCAAAAAATGTGTTAAAGTCCCTACTGAGGTAGACATAGCCAAGATAAAATGACTAGTGGCGGTGGCCATATGCGTAGGAAATCCCATGATATAAATGAAAGCCGGCACATGGATCAAGCCACCGCCGATACCAAATAAGCTAGAAATAAAGCCTACTCCCATGCTAATTAAGATACCTACCACTTTATTATAGGTCAACTCTTCTAATTGCAAGGACTCTTCTTTGCGTTCCCCTTTATTCATATTTTTATAACCAATGAACAAAGACATGATTAGCAAGAAAGAACCAAACCAGAATCGGAACCCACTAGGATCAAAATATTCCGCTACATGAGCACCGATAATCGACCCTGGGAAGGTGGCAATCCCGAATAGAATTGCTGCGCTATATAATATTTTCTTCTGTCGCACATAGGCAATAGTACCCGAAATGGCATTACAGGTTACCGTAAACAAGGATGTACCTACTACCATAGCTGGCGTCCATTCTGGAAAGAAGTAAAGAAATACTGGCACAAAAATCAATCCGCCACCTGCACCAATGATGGTTCCCAATGCGGCTACAACTACGCCTAGCAATACAAAGCCTAATACACTTACCACATCCATACCTTAATCCTCCTTAGACAGCTTCGCAAATCGGTCTAACTTATGCTTTTTGAAGACCGCTTTCATGCCTCGCTTTTCCGCTTTTTTCTCTGCCTTTTTTGCTACTTTTTGCAAGACTTTTTCTGTCCATGCATCGCCATGCTCTTCTGCATAGCGTTCCCATTTAGACAATTTTTTTGCCCACTTGTCTACAGAGGGAGCTTCTTTTTTATGTTTCGACTTATCTTTGCTTTTTTCCTTCTTTTTCTTTTTTTCTTGTTTAACAATGCAGCATTTGTCTCGCTCTTCTGGTATGGGAGAATCTTCTGTGCAATGTTTGCAACGCTTTTTATGCTGTTTTTTTGTCTCTGTTGACGACTCCATCTCAAACATATCATACAAGTTAGATTTTTTGTTAGTATATTTCGTTAACTCAATGACCGCATCCTCTTCATCGTCTTTAGGGTCGTCATCCTCCCCATCGTCATCATAGTCATACTCATTAATATGCTTCGTTTCGCTGGTATTGCTGAATAAACTCATAAAAGAACTCGATGTCGCCTTCGGTTCAACCTTCTCTGCAAAGGTTTCCCCTTGCCAACGCTCAGCCATCACAAAATCTACGCCTAATGCCACACCTACATCATAGCCTTCCACACCTTCATCCGCCACAGCTTCTACTGTTGGTGTCTCTTCTAAGGAAGATATCATATCATACAGATAGTGCTCTGTTACCATACTTTGGAGCCCACGTAATTCTTCCCATTGTTTTCCCAATAGAGCCAACATATGAGCAAAGTTTTCTAAGTCTTCTACCACTTCCATAGCCATTTCAGGGGACTCCATATGGTGCGCCTCTAAATTCGCCACATATTGCTGTTGTACTTCTTTGCAATGACCATACGCTGTTTGCAAGCCTTGTAACAACTTTTCAATCTGTTCCTGGTCCAATATATATTGTTGCATACTATCCTCCTAGGACGATGTCGTGTCATCCTTCAATTTTCGTTTCCACATAGCTCCTGTGGTAACAATATCTTCTCCAAATCGTTCTTCCAAAGTATCTAGTACTTGTGCTAACCGATCTGGCTCTGTTTCTTCACTCTGAAAGAGCGACTCTTGCTCCACCTCTTGGTGAAAGCCACTGACCGTAATCCCCAATAACCGGAACGGCCCCTGTACATTAAGTTTATTATATAATACACAGGCCGTCTCATACAATACATCTTCTCTATCCGTCTGATAGGATAATCGTTTTTGCCTTGTTTTGGTGGTAAAGTCTGGCAATCGTACTTTGATGGCTATCGTATGTCCTTTAAGTCCTTTCTGGCGCAAACGCTTAGCTACATGATGCGCAAAATATCGCCATTCATTGTCGATTTCCTCTGGGTCCATTAAGTCCCTTTCATAGGTCAGTTCATTACCTACGGATTGCAACTCACGATTCCACTCAATAGGCCGATCATCAATGCCTTTAGACAACAAATACACACGTTCACTTTGATGACCGCAATAGGGTTCTAACTCATGATACGAATCTAACTGTTCAATATCTTGAATCCGATGAAAGCCGCCTCGCTGTAATGCTTGTTCCATATGAGCCCCTACGCCCCACAACCTGCGTACCGGTAAATGTTTAATATGAGCGCTTTCTTGCCCATGGGGGATAATATATAACCCATCTGGCTTTCGTAAATCCGATGCTAATTTTGCTAAAAACTTATTCGGCCCAATTCCCACAGATGCGACCAACCCCGTTAGGTCCTTAATTTGTTCTTTCACAGCACGGCCCACCGCCATAGGAGACTCATAGAGTTTTCCTAATCCTGAAATATCTAAAAAAGCCTCATCCAAAGAAATGGGCTCTAAATAGGGACTAAACCGATGCAACACATCATGAATTTGATCAGAAATTTCGTGATATCGTTCCATTCGTGGCAATAGATAGATACCATCTGGACATAATTTTCTAGCCTTCCCAATAGGCATAGCAGAACGTACCCCAAATTTCCGTGCTTCATAACTACACGTAGCCACCACACCACGTGAAGAAAGGCCACCCACGATAACTGGGTGACCTTGTAGTTCTGGACGATCATGTTGTTCTACAGATGCAAAGAAAGCATCCATATCTACATGCATAATCCAACGTTTCATATTATTCTGCCACCGCTTGTGGAGCATCCTCAATACGGCAGTATTTGATTTGTGCACAAATGCACTCATCTTTTGTTTTATATAATTCAGGCAAGAATTTAACAAATTCATCAAAAGCTTCTTCATTAATGGAATAGCGTGTCCACAAACCGCTACGCACAGAATTCACAATACCTGCATCAATTAAAATTTTCATGTGATAACTAAGAGTAGATTGAGATAACTCAAAACTAGCCAAAATATCACACGCACATAATTCATTACAAGACAACATGTCTACAATGTGCAATCTTGTTTCATCGCTAAGGGCTTTAAAAATCCCTGCCAATCGTTCGTATGTAACTTCTAACATTCTCATTCTCCTATATGCATTCTATTTGTAACCTTACCTCCTTATTATATACAAATTTCTAAACTAAATCTAATAATTTAAATGAATAAAGGATACTTTTTAGTAATACAACTATATAATTTGGGAAAGATAAAAACGACAAAGCATTGCTTTGTCGTTTTTATGGGAAGTAAAGGATCTAAGATGTGTTCTTAGGAAAGTTTACAAATATAGTCAACACACTCAATTAGTACATCATGTGTTGTTGAAGATTCGAGAGAGGGAGAGGAGCCTTCAACCACAAAACTACTAAAGGAGCTGTTTATTTACTTTAGATTTTGCCAACTAAGCCAAGATCTGCTGGGTTCAACGTTTTTTCACCAGGAGTCCATTTTGCTGGGCACACTTCACCATGTTTTGCAACAAATTGGCAAGCTTGTACTTTACGTACTAACTCAGCAGCAGAACGACCTACACCCATGTCACAGATTTCTGCGGCACGAACGATGCCTTCTGGGTCTACCACGAAAGAACCGCGATACGCTTGGCCAGACTCTTCAGAGAATGTTTCGAAGAAGTCAGCTAATTCATGTTTAATATCGGATATCATAGTGTATTCGATTTTATTGATTGTAGGAGATGCATCGGACCATGCTTTGTGAACGAACGCAGAGTCAACAGATACAGAGAATACTTCTACGCCCAAATTTTTCAATTCTGCGTATTGATCTTGTAAGTCTGCCAATTCTGTTGGACATACAAATGTGAAGTCTGCTGGATAGAATACAAACACGCTCCATTTACCTTCGATAGTTTTATTGCTCACTTTAATAATTTCTGGTTTACGGAATGCATCTAATTCAAAAGCTGGTAGTTGTTTACCGATGATTGCCATGCTAAATCTCCTTTATTGTTACAACCTATACATAGCACAAACTGAGTATGTGACTATGAAATCAATCTATGTATCTATCATACACTATACTTTTAGAAAAATCAATATAGAATTGTTCTCATTCTCTATACCAATAATGCATAGATTACTTTTCTAACATGGTTTCTAGGATGACAACATCGGTTTGCTTCATTCCTTCACGAGCAATGGTTGCTACCGTTTGCACCGTATGGTCAATGTCTTCTTTTACAATACCTTGGCCTGCTTTAAAGCTATTATCTGTCTTTGCTTGTGTATAGGCTAATAAGGAATTACCAAGAGACATACCAATTTTCATAGCACAAGATGCTTTTGCTCCATCGCAAACCACACCAGATGTACCTGCTAATGCATTTGATAATGTTTCCCAAACTACTTCCTTGGATTCATTAAGTAAGAATGCTACACCAGCAGCTGTAGCAGAAGCAGCACTCACTACACCGCAGTAAGCACTCAAACGACCAATATATTGTTTAATGTATAGAGCTAACACATTGGCTAAGGCTAAAGAGCGCAACGTATGGTCACGATCGATACCGTATTCTTTAGCATACATCATAATAGGCACAGATAATGTAATCCCTTGGTTACCACTACCGCAGTTAATCATTACAGGCATAGAACAACCGTCCATGCGTGCATCAGATCCAGCAGCTGCATAGGCACGAGCTTTATCCGCAATGGAAGAAGAATTGGAAATAATCAATTTACCAATATTGGAACCATAATTGTTTTTCATACCTTCTTCGGCAATAGCCATATTCAAATCTAGTTGTGGTCCTAAAATATCTTCCAACTCTTTCGCATCTACAGTACTAGCAAACTCATAGCAAGAGTCAAAGCACAATTCCATAGAATGTTTAGCCACTTCTTCTGCAGATAAGGCAATCAACACTTCTCCGTCTTTTTCTGCGTAAGAAATAGTGGTATGTGTATTTTGAACAATGACCTTAGACGTATGTTCACCAGCCACAGCAGTGACTTCGATAAATAAGTTTTCTACCCCTTCTGCTAGCTCAATATCACAGTAATCCGCTTCAAATAAACGGTCTGCTTCTACCACTTGTTCATGAGTAAGGTCTTCTAATACTTCTAATTCTTTCGCCGCTGTCCCTACTAAGGTGCCTAAAATAAGACTATAATAAATGCCCGTACGACCTTCTGAATTAGGAATGGTTACACTTTTTGCATTCTTAATAATATTGCCACTTAACCGACCATGAATGTGATCTGGTCGAACACCTAATAGTTCTGCCGCTTTCGCCGCTGCAAATGCCAAGGCGATTGGCTCCGTACAACCAAAGGCCGGTTTTACCTCACGTTTTAATAATTCTATGTACTCTGTCATACAAACCTCCTACGTATCTATGTAAAACAACGATACATTCCACCTCTACTTGAAATGCATCATATCTGTATATGTCATATAGTTTCATACACTACTTGTATATTGTATCATACCACATCCACAAGCTATACAAGTATATAAATCAGTTATAGGTGCCATAATTTCTTATGTATGCAATACGCCTCTAACGCCTCTATATCAACGTCTACACCCAATCCAGCACCATTAGGCACCTCTACAAACTGTGAAAGTCTCTCTGTACTGCAGTTTTTTATTGTACTAATAATAGGCGGTCGAGTCAAATCTCGCTCAAAATAGCGCAACGAATCCGACAAATCTCCCGGCATATAGCTATCTCCTAGAGCCGCTAATTGTACATGCATCCATTTGGAAATACTGGATTCTACCATGGATCCAATCCAGTACTGGATGCCATGATCACGACAATACTGAATGACCTTAGCCGTTTCTCGAAGACCACCTAAACGACCCACTTTTACATTAAGTACATCCAACAAGCCATGCGTATGGGCATAGACCAAATCATCATACCCCAAAATCGATTCATCTAAACATATAGGAGTCGTAATATCCCATTCATGAGTTGACTTATATTGATGGTACATTTTTAAGCTTTGTATCTGAAAGGGCTCTTCTATACAGGCCAAATGAAACCCCTGAAAGGCCCTCACCTTATCCACATCTTCATAGGTGTAACTTTGATTCGCATCCACCGCTAACATAAGGTCTGGATAGGCTGAACGCACTCGCTGTACTCGTTCATAACCATCCTTGGGGGATACTTTCAGTTTAATACGCTGACACCCTTGTGATACATAACCAGATACAGCATCTACCAAGGTATCCAAAGGGACGTCCCCAATGACAATGCCCGTAGATACGGTCGACAGTAAGGATTGCTGTAGCACATATTCCACTGTATTGACCCCTAAGTGATGGCATTGTAGATGGAGCAAGGCATTTTCCACAGATGCCACAGTCATAGGCATTCCTTCCATCAGCCATTGTTGTGGCAATGTGGTTGTTGTTTCTTGCCCCAACAGGTTTGGTAAATACCTCGTACATAAGGTATCCCAACAAGATGCCACCGTTTCTTTTGTATAAAAAGGGTCTACGAAGGCCACGCATTCCCCGTATCCTACATAGCCCGCTTCATCTTCCAAACGAACAATGAAAGTATCCCTGACACCTACTTCGCCCTTTGCCGTTTTGAAAGTAAACTTCATCGGTAGTTGCACATGGTATAGGGTGATATTTGTAATCATACGATACCTCTTATTTCTATTACTGCAACCAGAATTATTAGCCACTATCTTCTTCCATATCCGCGCATCCTAAGAGTATAAATAGTCCACACATTCACTAATACTTCCGATTATAGGAAAAATTGTTTTAAAATTTGCCGATACGCTTCTGGTGCTTCCACATGCACATTATGACCCACCTGCGGCACAATGCGGTGGACATCACCAAAATACCTAGCCCCAATGGCTGTATATTTTGCATCTAGTTCACCACTAATATAACAGACGGGCATGGTCAATTCCGACAAACGATGACCTACATAAGGCATACTCCCCTGTCCGCTTCCTTTCAAGGTGAACGCCAATGCATGAGGGCTATTGAGCAAGCGCCGCCCTCTAATCTGCTGTTGCACCTTTGTAGGCAAACCTTGTTGTGTCTTGAAAATCTCTAGCTTAGCCCAAGTCTCGCTAAACCAAGTGATATCATGTGCCCGGATCCGTTCAGCCAGTCCTTGATCGGCTACATAGCGGTCTTGTCGTCCCCCTTCATCTTCTATGCCTACCGAGCCACTTTCTAAGATGAGGTGCGTTACCTCATGGGGGTACTCCAAGGCATAGAGTAAGGCTAGCCTAGCTCCCATGGAATACCCCATGAGAGCATATCTTTCACCGGCTACGGCATAGATAACCCGATGCAAATCACTGAGCATCTGAGGCAGTTCATAAGGTTTTAATTCCATAGGTCGAGCCGATCTACCATGACCCATACTATCGATACGTATCAGTCGATACCCGCTGACCTCAATGCCATCCCAGGTAGACCCGGATTCGGAAAATCCATGAAAACAAACTAACGGTTTTCCCGTACCCATTACAGTCACACCATAGTAGTATTCTCCCATGTGGATCTGCATACGTTGCATATCTAAGGTTCGTATATCTTGAATCATCGGTCTCATATTATTGCACCCGATAGACCTTGTGTAACTCACGACTAATTTCTTTAGAGGTAGGCACTTCAATGAGGTGAATCCCCTCTGTACCGATATAGTGTTGCATCGCCTGTTCTAACTCTGCATTCGTAGTGACTTTTACATAGTCCAGGCCATACATGGTCGCTAAGCCACTGTAATCGATGCCTTGCGGTGTGTTGAATAGGTAATCGAAATCGTCCGTCCCTTTTTGTGGCAAATATTGGAAAATACCGCCTCCATCATTGTTATGTAATATGATGGTCAAATTCATCCCATGGGTCTTTCCGATGGCTAAACCGTTCATATCGTGAAAGAAACTTAAATCTCCCGTCAGCATCACCGTAGGTTTCCCATTCGTACTTAGCCCTAACGCCGTAGACACAGTCCCATCGATACCATTGGTTCCACGATTTCCATACACCATGGCTTGCGATCGTCCAGTGGCCCAGAAATAGTCCATATCACGAATAGACATGCTATTCGCCACTAGAAGTTGGCCTTCATCGGGCATGATGTGTTGTAGCATGTGAATGGTCCGACCTTCAAATAGATTCGGTTCCTCTTGCACTTTATCTAATTGTTCACGGCTGTTGGATTCGATACCTTGCCATACTCTAACATACTCTAGATCCGATACTGTATAGCAAGTATATGCTGTGTTAGATTCCTCTAATCTATGTCGATGATTGATATCTGTGATGTCCTGTTCCAGTCCAAATTTATAAGAGCTAGCGCCTTCCGCATCACTCTTGTCTAATAATCCCTGCACTGTATCGCCTATTCGACTACCTAGACCCAATACAGCAAATAAGCCACGATAGATCTCCGCTAAAAATACATCTACACTCGCCATCACATGTATGGTAGTCGTCAAGCTAGGGTTCACCACATCTGCATTAGGGCTGACGGTAATATAATCGATGTCCGTCAAGGTCTCCATCCATTGCTGAATCCGTTTTGACACAGGGATTTGTCCCAATTGGATGACCACATCAGGTCGCAACTCTTCCCATCGTTCATGATGAGCCAAGAAAGCATCGTAGGTGCTAATCACGCCCTCGTATTGGCGCAAATTAGATAAAGGATCACCGGTGACAACAGCGCCAATCCGATCGGCGAAGTCTACAACTGCTTTCGGATTCGTCACAGTAGGACCACCCAAGATGAGCACTCGTTTTCCATTGAGTAACGATGCCAAGGATGCTATCTTCTGATGTTTCACAAGTCGGAATGGTTTCGCACTGCGCCCCTGTTTAAAATACTCTTCCTCACGATTGGGCACCAAGGGCTCAAACAAAGGTACATTGATGTGTACCGGCCCCAATTTGTGGTCATTCGCTTTCAAATAGGCACGGCGCGCCACTTGACGAGGGTACGTGTAATAGTGACTTTCACTAGGCACAGACAATTCCTCATAATAGTTCACGGCGGTGCCAAAATATTTCTGTTGATCAATCGTCTGCGGTGCCCCCACCTGTTGCAAGGTGTACGGACGGTCGGCGGACAAAATAATCATAGGTACACCGCTGTGCTTGGCTTCCACTACAGCAGGGCCATAATGAGTCAACGCAGACCCCGATGTGCACACCAATACGGCTGGTTCGCCTTGTGCTTTGGCAATGCCCAATGCCATAAACCCAGCAGACCGTTCATCAATATTCATATATGTGTGAAAGCCTCCATGGCTTTGAAAGAGCATGGCTAATGTAGTGGACCGTGAACCAGGACTGAACACCGCATGGCGCACCCCTAATTGGTATAACTCATCCACCAAACTTGCTATATATTCATTCATATCGTATCTCCCATACCAACCTGTGGTATTGTACTATATCTAATAGTGACTATCTACTATGTATTATACCATTGTTTTTAGATTCTGTACGTATCCATATGAGTTGCACTGGGTATCTATCTAACACCTAGACGCCCCTATCTCGTTCATAATTAACTGACATACATAGACATGGGTTCATAACAAAAAAAGGAATGCTGATTGCTCAACATTCCTGTTTAATTTCCTGTATCTGTTCAATACATCGGTACGGATTCATCATCCTACCCTATGGCATGCCTAATTGGATTTATACGTGGATGTATCATCCTACAAGGCATCCAATATAGTACCCATTTTGTTGATGGTTTCTTCGTACTCTTCATCGCTATTAGATTCGCTCACAATACCGCATCCTGCATAGGCATAGAGTCGGTTACCCATGATAAGGGCAGACCGAATGGCAACTACTAGAATGCCATCCCCCATGTCTTTCATAAATCCAAAGGGTGCCGCATACATACCGCGCTCATGGGCTTCGTACTTCGCCAGTAAATCCATTGCCAGTTCTCGTGGCTCGCCCCCTAGGGCGGGTGTAGGATGTAATAATTGGCCCCATTCGATGAGCGATTTCGTGCTATCCTTAGCAGTGATAATGGTCCGCAAATGATATAACCGTGAAAGCTCCATAATGCCCGTTTCCCCTACGGTCACATCATTCGTCACTTGTCGCATCGTATGCACAATACGATCTCGCACAATATTGTGCTCCACCCGATTTTTATGGTCATTTAGGAATCGCTCTTTCGTCCACGCCTTAGGACCAAACTTCGGTGCCGTTCCTGCCAAGGCATAACTTAGAATTTCCTCCCCTCGATGGCGCACGAGAATTTCAGGAGATGCCCCCACGAAGGTACGCCCCTCTTTTTCATAGCCAAAAATAAAGCAATTCGGGTTATTCTCCACCAAACGGTCTAATATGCTCACCACATCAAACTTTGTAGGGCTGGTAAATTCTACCTCACGAGAAGAAACCACCTTCGTCATGCGTCCTTCATGGATATTTGTCAAAATGGCATCCATCAAGGTATCCCAATCTTGTTTATCATCACTAGTTTCTGTGAAAGCGTGGTCTACGCGCTCAATCTTATGGCGCTGTATATCTACGCCCTCCCCTGCATGCAGGTAAAAGGACTCCCCATTTTCTACGATATAGTAATGGGTAAAAGCCACCATTTCATGGCCCATGTTGCTCCATTTTTTATCTTTTACAGTAGGGAAGAAGGTGCCCCCATAAAATACGTACGCATATTGTTCCCTGTCGATATCATCTTGTACCACCGCCAATCGTTTGGCGCCTACCACCACACGATCACTTTGACGGTCCACCCAAAAGACCCGTTCCTCGCCCTCGAAGTTTAGCCAAAACTCCAAAGGATTATCTAGTTGTAAAGGCTCCTTAATATATTTCATATGACTCCTTATCATCCCTAATACCTGAATAGGGATATGTTATATAGATTCTATTACAATTATATCACACCTGTGAAACTCTAATACAATCCTAGTATGTCATGACGAGTATCATTATTCTAGCCTAGTCATTTAGAACTTAGATGCAAAATATATATAGACACTCAAAAAATATGCATTATTCCATACAAAAAATACATGTTAGGATACCCCAAAATAGAGTATACCTAACATGTATTCCTGTTATAATCTTAGTTTTCTATACACTAGGAGATACCCTAGTGATCTATTCTCTAAGTTATTTCTTATTTAGCTTGTAATTTTGCGTAGATATCGTACAACGCTGCTTTCACTTGTTCGTTTTCAGCTGTTAAACGATCTACTGCGCTTTGTAATTCAGCTACTTTGGAGGAGTTTACTTTTGCACCTTCGCCACTACCAAATCCAATTGTAACACCAGCATTAGCCATTGCGCCGTTGCCGTTACCGAAGCTTACACCTGCATGGTACATTAAGTTTTCGCTAGCATAATGAGCTGCACCTAATGCTACAGCAGTTTTACCACGGTATGTACCAACACCTGCCATTACTTGAGTAGTTTGACCAGGGTTGTATTGAAGAGGTTTTAACGCTGCTAACGCTGCTGCATTAGCGCCTACAATTTTCACATCATTTTCAACAGTCGTTAAACGAGCTTCATGGTTTTTGTCTGTTTCTTGTAAAGCTGCAATGTCTTGACCATATTTATCTAATTTAACTGTAGAAGACTCTAAGCCACTAAGTTTTGTTTCTAAAGCCTCTTTTGCTGCATTTACTTTTGCATCTGCATTAGTACCAGCTGTTGTAATAGCTTCATTTTTTGCGGCTGTAATGTCAGTAGCAATGGCTTCTTTAGCGGTTTTAATTTTAGCATCTGCTTGTGTGCCAGCTTCTGCGATAGCCTCAGTTTTTGCTGTTGCAGATTTGTCAGTAGCGGCTTGAGCTGCTGCCTCTGCTGTTTCTTGAGCTTTTCCTGCTTTATCATCTGCTGCTTTTGCTGCTGCTTTAGCATTTGTAATTTCAACATCTTGAGCATTATTTTTAGCTTCTAATGCAGTATCTTTTTCTTCTAAAGCTTTTTTAGCTTCTTCAAGAGCTTTTGTATTAGCATCAATTTTACCATCTTGTTCAGTATTTTTAGCTTCTAACGCATCGATTTCTTTTGCTGTTTCAATTAAGCCAGTTGCTACTGTTTTGATATTCTCTTTATTTTCTTTTACAGCTTCACCTAATTCTATATTTTTTTCTACTATTTCTTTAATATAGCCTGTGTTTTTAGCAATACTTTCAGCATTTGTATTGATACTATCAACATTGTCATTAATAGCTTTTGTATTTTCATTAATTACTGTTGCATGTTCTACTAACTTTTTATTAGCTTCATCAACGGCTGCCGTATTTTTATCGATGGCCTTCGTATTGGCATCAATAGCATCAGCATTTTCCTTAATTTCTTCTTTAAGTTCAGTAGCCATATTATTAATATCTTCACTTAACTTTTCATTGCCTTCAAGAATACCCGTTGCTAATTCTCTCAAGCTATCTCTAGTTTTGCCAATATCTTCAGTATTTTTATTAACAGATTCACCCATTTTTTCTAAATCACTGGTATGGCTATTGAGCATATTTGCATGTTCAGTTACAATGCCAGAGATAGTATCAAGCGCTTCTTTATTATTGTCTTTCATAGTTTTAATTTTATCATTGATACCAATAAGAGATGCATCATGGTCTCTATCTGCTTCTTCAAGTTTCTTAAAGCGCTCATTCGCTGCTTTGATATCAGTTGCAGAATTATATTTGTTTTCTAAGTCTGCAATTTTACCTTCTGCAGCAGTAATTTTACCTGTTAACTCTGTATCTTTTGCTTCTAAATTTTTTTTTGCTGCATTTACTTTACCTTCTGCATCAGCGATAGCTTCTGTTTTCGCTGTACCAATTTTGGCTTCTAAATCAGTTTTTGCTGCATTTACTTTACCTTCTGCATCAGCAATAGCTTCTGTTTTCGCTGTACCGATTTTTGCTTCTAAATCAGTTTTTGCTGCATTTACTTTACCTTCTGCATCAGCGATAGCTTCTGTTTTCGCTGTACCGATTTTGGCTTCTAAATCAGTTTTTGCTGCATTTACTTTACCTTCTGCATCAGCGATAGCTTCTGTTTTCGCTGTAGTGATTTTGGCTTCTAATTCTGTTTTAGCTGCTGCTACTTTTTCATCTGCTTTTGTACCAGCTTCTGTGATGGCTTCTGTTTTTGCTGTAGCGATTTTATTATCGATTTTTCCGACTGCTTCAGTATTAGCTTCTACTTTTGGTTTTAACTCATTAATTGCCGTTTCATTAGCTTCAGATTTTTGTTTATTTGTCGCTACTTGAGCATCACTTGTACTATCTACTGTATCTTTAATATTAGAAATTATAGTAGTAAGTTTACGAACATTAGTCTCTACAGCTGTTAAACGTGACCCTACATCCGCTGCATCCGCCGTATCCGCCGCATTCACTGCACCCACACCACTTGTTAATACTAATGCCGCTGCTACAATTGCTGCTTTTTTACCATTGGATTTAGCAAACTCAGATGTTACCACATAACATTGTTTTGCTGCACTGTACACAACTTTGAAAATCTGATTCATAATAATCATTCTCCTTTTACTCGTCGACCATTTATTACACATATGACCTGATAAAGTGTAGATGTCATTACAATTAAATTTCTCTACAATTTCATCTTGCCTTCATAATAGCAAATTTAATTAAGTAAATGAATAAAAAACTTTAAATAT
>NZ_RQVH01000024.1:0-20136 GCF_003992185.1 Veillonella sp. CNR 79/14
AATATATATACACGCATCCATATACTAACTTATGTTTCTTCTCTACTTGATTGACATATTACTACTTTTTCTTTCCAAAGAAAAAGGATACTACAGCAATCACGATAATTGCACCTAATACAGATGGGATTAAAGCCATCCCAGCTAAACTCGGACCCCAAGTACCAAAAATTGCTTGTCCCACAGAAGAACCTATTAAGCCCGCAATAATTCTAGCAATAATACCCATAGATCCAGCTTTTTTAGTAATTTTACCTGCAATAAATCCAATCAATCCACCAATAATACATGACCAAATCATCGTATCACTCCTTTATAAAATATATATATTTATATGAAAGCACTATACTTAGTAGCTTCTGTAATAAAGATCTCAATTGTATTCTACATCAACTGTGATGATTAATCAAATTCGCTTCCCTCGAACTCTTGGACATCCACTGATATAGGCCGATCTAATGCTTACTGCATGGCTTCACTCCTAGTAAGCAGCGCCACAGCTTCTGTATGATACGTCTGCGGGAACATATCCACTGGTTGAACTTTCACCAATTGGTAGCCCTGTTTTGTCAGTATTTCTATATCTCGTGCCATGGAGGATGGGTTACAAGACACGTACACTATCCGTTCTGGCCCCATCCCAACAGCAGCATGTAATACATCTTCTTTGCAGCCTGCACGGATGGGATCGAATACAATCACATCTGGCTTAATGCCTTGTTTATACAACTTAGGCATTTCCACCGCTGCATCGCCTACGATAAATTCTGTATTATCGTATCCATTTCGTTCTGCATTCTTTTTCGCATCTTTGATGGCAGGCTCAACGATTTCAATTCCAATGACATGTTTTGCTTTGTGAGCCAAGAACAAAGAAATAGTTCCTGTTCCACAATACGCATCTATCACCATTTCATGGCCTTTCAAGTCCGCAAATTCCAAAGCTGTATCATATAGTACCGTGGTTTGTTCTGGATTCACTTGAAAGAAAGAATGCGGTGACAATTGAAAGGACAAATCTTTGATGTAATCTGTAATTTGGTCTTTTCCATAAATGGTACGATTCGTAGGTCCTAAAATCACATTCGTTTGTTTTGGATTGTGATTCACTACGATGGATGTTACCTGTGGCAATGCTCTTACGATACGGTCTACCAATTCCGATTCACGAGGAATATTCGCTGTGCGACTTACGAGGATAACCATCCATTCATCTTTCCCAATACGACCCACAACATGACGAATGACACCTCTTTCCGTATACTCATCATAAGGTTCGATTCCCAATTTATTCATAGCTTCATAGCAAACTTTACGAATCTCATCATTGCCTACATCTTGAATAGGGCAATGTTCATGGTTAATGATGCTATGGGATCCCTTTTGATAAAATCCCATACGAATTTTGTCTACGGTGCCACCTACAGGCATTTGCATTTTATTCCGATACCGCCAAGGCTGCTCTGGGCCTATGCAAGGTAATACCAAATTGGGGTCACATTTAGCAATCCGTTCGATAACGGCTTTCACAGATTCTGTTTTTAGTCGCAATTGTTCTGTATAGGACGCATGTTGTAATTGGCAGCCCCCACAATTGCCATATACCTTACATTCTGGGGCCACTCGCTCTGCAGACGGTGTGAGCACCTCTACAATATCTCCTACAGCATAATTCTTTTTGACTATGGTAATCTTCACTTGCACCATTTCATTCGGTAAAGCATAGGGCACAAATACTGTAAACCCTTCGTATTTGCCTACCCCTTCGCCACTACTGCCGGTGCCGTGAATCTCTATCGTATATGTATGTCCAACGCACACCGGTGCTTTCTGTTGTTTCTTCTTCTCACTCATCTATATATCCTTATACACAATGTAATCGTTTGTATCAATGTATGTCTTTTTATTATATCATTTTTATATGTTCTTTACACGACTCCTTACATCATTGGTAGTGAAAGCAACTCATTGTATTCTATAACCTGCTCCTCTCAAAAAAGAAAAAGCATACAGCCTCCATCATGGAGACTGTATGCCTATGTATCACACTCTTTTTCAAAACTAGTATGCCTTATGTTCTAGTGCATTGAGCTGTTACTTTTACCAATACCAGTTTATTTCACTAAACGATTGCGAATGATCGCTGCTCCTAATACCAATACGACACATCCAACATGGAATGGCAAGCTATATGGTTCAATATATGGTGCTGCCATTGGATCATGTTGAATCATGCTAGCAGAGACCCATCCTAGGATACCACCACCTGCGTATAGAATAACAGGGAATTTATCAATCAGTTTTACAAAGATAGTACTGCCCCAAACAATAATTGGCACTGTTACTAACATACCAGCTACTACTAGCCCAAAATGACCTTCTGCTGCTGCCACAACGCCTAGCACATTATCGATGCCCATCACACCATCAGCAATGATAATCGTAGCAATAGCGCCCCAGATATTATCTTTTGCTTCAATATTGTGTTCATTATCGCCATCTTTCAATAAGGAATAGCCAATCCAAAGCAACATAATCCCACCAACAATGCGTAATGCAGGAATATTATCTAAAGCTTCAATAAACAAAATGGCCATCACTAGACGCAAAACAATTGCCCCTGCTGTGCCCCAGAAAATAGCACGTTTACGCAAATGTTCCGGCAAGTTTTTAGCTGCCATACCAATAACGATAGCATTATCGCCAGCCAATAATATATCAATAATAATAATTTGTAAAATTGCTAATAACCCTTGTGTTGATGTAATATCCACCATATCCTCCTATATTTACTACTTAGAATACATTTTATTATAGCATAGGGAACCCATAAAACAAAGGATAGCCAATTCTCTGAATCAGCTATCCTCTATATTAGTAACAACTAAATTACTCTAGTTCCTACCTCTTTATTTTTGTGTAATAACACGTTTGCAATTAGATGTTCTTTCTGTTTTACAACAAATCAATGACTTCTCTAATCTAAAATATATACTTTTACTGTTCGACGACCAAATTGGATGGCCTCATTATAGCTATCCATAGCCAAATCAATGCGATGACCTATAATAGCACCACCTGTATCATCCGCTACAGCATAACCATATCCTTCCACATACACTTCTGTTCCTAATGGAATTACATTAGGATCTACCGAAACATACCCACGGCGAAGTGCGTTGCCTCTAGCTGTATGTGTACCAGATTCATAACTTGAATAGGCACTAGCTTCCATTTCTAATGTTTTTTTATAGCTTGTTGGTTTGCCTCGTTTGATAGATAATTTTGACCATGTAGCACTATCAACAGTTCCTGTCACTGGTAATCCATAATGACGCTGGAAACGAATCAAAGCTTCTTTAGTTCCATCCCCAAAGACACCATCAACAGCTCCAGGAGAAAATCCACTATCTACTAATTTAAGTTGTACTTCTTCTATGTTGCGACCACGATCACCAAACCGTGATACTTCTACACTACGGGTATTTCGAGATGCTTGTTGCCCCTCAAAGTGTTTTTGATTCTCTAGTAAAGCACGCATTGTTTCTTTACCTACTCTACCGTCTGGAGTTAACCCGTGTTCTTTCTGAAAGACGAGTACTGCGTATTCTGTATTATTCCCAAACACTCCATCTGCTGTATCAAGCAAATAGCCTTGGGCTACTAACAACGCTTGTAACTCTTCTACCTCTTTACCGCGATCACCACGTCCAGATGTTGCCAAGGCTGTCACCATGGTACATACCATCAGGAGAATCGCTAGGAGAGTTATTTTTTTCACGATGTTCACCTCATATCTAAATGCTTATACATTTTACCATTTTTTGGGAGATACGTCAAAAAAACAGGACTTTTTTAACACTTTAACACCACTTAGTACCTATTTTTATTATATTTTTCCCACATGTGGTATAAATCTCTCCCCATAGGAAATACCACCTACTACATATATACACTAAAAATGTTAGTTTTCCTCATTTTCTATAGTAAATATGCATAAAAATAGGGTTGCTATACTAAATTGGTATAATAGATCATTTCAATATGATGTGATACAAAAGTTTTACATATTAAAATAATCATAATAAATAATATTTTAAAATTGAAGAAGTTAGAATTATATCTTGAAAAATAATTATAACAAAAAAGCTCACTAAAATGACTAATCATCATTCAAATGAGCTTTTCACAATACATCTTTAAAACGAGATTATTTAAAACGCCGTAATGGTTGCAAGCAATCCAAAGATAATTCCCGGCAAGTTTGCTACTGCCAAAGGATAGTCCTTTTTTTCTTTTAAAAGTCCGTAACTTGCCCATATGATACAGTTAATCGTCGCTGCCAAGGGCTGCAGAAAAAATGTTTTATTCCCATCCAAGTTTCCCATGATTTGCGGAACATAAGACACATACATCATTACTGAAAGGAATGTTCCAAGCCATCCTAACATTTTTAAATTTTTTTCACTCATTCTATTATCTTCCCTCTTATAAGATCAATTAACTTAAATATTTTAGTAGTATATCACAAAATGCTAGGAAATCAATACTTAAATTTAAGTTTTTATATAATATCTATGAAGTAGTCAAACATTTGTGACACAACCCTAAACTTTCTGGTATAGAATCTCTCCCCATCAATCTTATGACTTCGCTCTATCTTTCCATTTTGCCACGGTGAAAATAAACCTAATAAAACCGTAGTAAAAGTATCCTCTTACTACGGTTTTAATATAGAGTCAATCGGATCTATTGCCTACTATTGCAACTATTGTGGACCTTCTCCAGCAATAATACGCTCTGCCTCTACGGTAGATAAATCATAATGCATGAAGTTTTTATAGAAATCTTGTGTTTCTTTCACTAGGTTAATATCTCCAAATAATTGTGGTTGGATGATTTGACCTGCCCATAAGATTTGTAATGCTGATTCAGCACTGTATCGGTCCCACTTGAATGTTCCTACAGGATTGCTATATACACGACCCATTTGAACTGCTTTAATACCACTCCATTGTGGGTCATTCATAATTTTTTCAATAGCTGCTTTGGAGTTCACATCACCTATAATGATAATATCTGGGTTAGCTTTGATGATTTCTTCCATGGTTAATGTAAGCCCACGACCTTTTTGTTCGATCGCATTGATACCACCCGCATAGTGAATCCATTCATCAATAATTGTTTTAGTGCCATCTACTTTAAGTAAATTTTCACCTGTAGCAATATGCATCACTCTTGGACGTTCTGCATCGGTTAACACTTTCGTTTTTTCTTCTGCTAAAGCGATATTTTTATCTAAATACGCATTGTAACTCTTAGCAATCTCTACCGCATTACCGCCTAGAATATCTGCGGTCATGGATACTACATTGCGAAGTCCTTTATAGTCAGTAAACTCCATATGCACTGCTGTAAAGCCGCCTTGACGGACTTGTTCTGCTTGCTTTTTACTATTTACAATAATTACTTGTGGTGATACTTTTTGTAGTTCTTCTAATTGTAAATCAAAGCCAAAACGATCTGGCGCAGCAATGTTTTTAATATTTGGATAAATATGTGAGAACCAAGGTAATGTTTGTACATATTGTGTAGTAGCAACTAATTTATCTGCCCCACCTAGCATCAACATAACTTGATTATTCGCTGGCCATAAGTCAGCAATTCGTTCTACATGTGTTGGTAATTGAACTTGAGTGCCACCAATATCGGTGATAGTATGTACTTCTTGCGTTGCTCCTTTTGATGCATTTTCTGTGCCACAACCAGCTAACAAGCCGATGGAAATCAGCAATGCAAAGAGCATAGTAATAATTCGTTTCATAACGTCTCCTAACTAGCTTCCATACACAAACTAACTACTTAAAAATCATGCGTTAATAAATTTAATTTGCAGGACTTTCACCATGGATAATACGTTCTGCATCATCACCAGATAAATCAAAATGTAAGAAATCATTATAGAATTTTTGTGTTTCTTTCACTAGGTTAATATCCGCAAATAATTGTGGTTGAATGATTTGACCTGCCCATAAGATTTGTAATGCTGCTTCGGCACTATACCGGTCCCAGTTGAACGTTCCTACAGGATTGCGATATACACGATGATTTCTAACAGCTTTTAAGCTTGCCCATTGTGGATCATTCATCATTTGGTCAATGCCTTTTTGCGCTTGTGTACCACCGATGATGATAATATCTGGATCTGCTTTGATGATTTCTTCTATAGTTACTACGATTTGTGGACCTGCTGCTATAATGGCATTCTTACCACCTGCATAACGAATCCATTCATTGATAATTGTTTTGTCTCCATCTACTTTTAATAGATTATCTCCACCTACGATATGCAACACGGTTGGTCGTTCTGCATCGCTAAGATGTTTAGTTTTTTCTTCCGCTAATTTCACATTACCATCTAAATAGGCTAGATATTGTTTGCTAATATCGATGGCTTTACCACCTAATACATCGGCTGTAATAGCCACTGTTTTGCGCAATCCTTCATAGTCTGTAAAATTCACACGTACTGCTGGAAGACCCGCTTTGCGGGCCATTTCAATTTGGTTCTTATTACTAGCCAATACCACTTGTGGATTTAATTTTTGAATTTCCTCCATTTGTACATCTGTACCTTTTACCGGAGCTGGAATCTCTTTAATTCTAGGATACACTTTTACAAACCAAGGCAATCCTTGTACATTTTTTGTAGTAGATACTAGTGTATCTGCGCCCCCTAACATCAATACCACTTGGTTATTAGCATGCCATAAGTCTGCCACTTGTTTGATATCTTTTGGAATCGTCACTTCCGTTCCATCAATATCTGTGATAACCCTCGTAGAAGATGTATTCCCTTGGGATGCATTTTCTGTGCCACAACCAACTAGCATACAAATGGTTGTAAATAAGGCTAACAACAATACTACAATACGCTTCATAAAATCTCCCCTTTCTGACCTAACTGTGGGATAACACAAACTGTGCGCTGTACCGTTTCGCTGTAAAATAAACTAAGTTTCGTCCGGTAAATTCTCTCCAATACTTCCACAGTCACATCATTGACAGAATCGTAAAAATCTATTATTCCACCACGACATAAACCAACACGGCTATTCAGTAATAAAGCCTGTTCCGGTACATGTGTAGTAAAAATAATAGCATATCCTTGTGTTCGCAATTGTTCTATCGTTTCTAGAACAATCACTTGATTACGTATATCTAATGCAGATGTTGGCTCGTCCATTAATAATAATCTCGTATCTTGCAATAAAGCACGTCCAATCGCTACTAATTGTCGTTGCCCTCCACTTAAATCGCGACACGGTTTATCTCGTAATTCTGTAATCCCTAGCATTTCTAGTATGCTATCTGTTTTTTGAAATTCTTTTTTTCCTGGTGAAGAAAACATCCCCGTTCGTAGCGTTGCTCCAAAGGATATATAATCTCGTACCGTATAGGCTATATCTGCTCCTATAATCTGTGGTACAAAAGCAATTAACTTCGCTCGCTCTTGAATAGACACACTCCCTAAATCTATACCATTGCAATATATATGCCCCGATTGTACCTGCTGAAAGCACATCAAGCAACTAAGCAATGTAGATTTTCCTACCCCATTACGCCCTAATAGAGCTAAGGTATCACCAGCTTTCACAGAGAATGATAAGTCCGTAAAAATATTAGGCTCTCCCTTGCCATATGAAAAAGAGATAGAATCTACTGAAAGCTCAAAAGAATCCATTAGAAATACCTCCGTTGTTTATACAATACCCACGCAAAGAATGGCGTTCCAATGAATCCACAGAGTATTCCTAGTGGAATCTCTGCTGTTGTTAACGCTCTAGCAAACAAATCTGCTACCATCAAAAAGGAGGCACTGACCACAATTGCGGCGGGAATCAATTTTTTATGATCATGACCTACTAACATACGAGATAAATGAGGAATGACTAAGCCTACCCATCCAATGGTACCGCTTAAGCATACTGCTGCTGCAGTTAGCAATGTAGAAATTACGATTATGACAATTCGTTCTTTATGTACATTAATACCCAAACTCTGTGCCTCTTGATCGGATAACGATAAAATATTTAAACGCCACCGCAAGGCTACAATTGCTAAGGTACCAATCACAATAATCGGTAATACATAAAATAAATTATCCCACGTAACTTTTGCCAAGCTACCCAACTGCCAATACACAATATCTTGTAGTTCTGTATCTGGATCGGCAATGTATTTCAGTAGTCCAATGATGGCTGCCATAAATCCAGACACAATGATACCGCATAAGACAAGGACAATCCTCGATTGATTCTGAATTAATTTTGGTAATAACAAGGTTAAGCACACGGCTGCGATACCACCAATAAAGGCACATATTGCTACCCCATACAATGACAAATGTAATAAGATACCTAAGCAGGCTCCCACACTTGCACCATGTGAAACACCCAGTAAATCTGGAGATACCAAATCATTACGGAAAACTCCTTGATAGGCTGTACCCGATACAGCTAACGCAATGCCTACCAAAATAGCACCTAATACCCGAGGTAATCGAATCTCCATAACTACATTATACATCGAAGCATCCCAAGTGATAGGTAATACTAAAAATTTAGATAGCAATATATTCCATACTTCTTGAACAGGAATAAAGAATCTCCCCATCACTAAAGATAGTAAGAATATCCCTGCACATACAAGGACTGCTATCACCATGGTCCGTTTGTAATGATGCATAGTCACCCTCCCATTCTCATTTATTCTTATATACTTACTATAGGGAGTTAATTCGAATATTGCAAGCACTTTTTTTACATATTGAAAATTGGCATAATTAAAAAAACGCAGTAAAAGTTTCCTTTCACTGCGACTTTTATATAGAGCCTCTACTCTCTATGAATTATGCAATTAAATATACTGTCCTTTGATCATATCGTATTCAGATACATTTACTTGTTGTTTTCGCCCTGCAATCCGTAATACTGTATATCCCAAGATACCAGATACGATAGAGCCTACGAAGATACCAACTTTTGCCATTTCTTGTGCTTCTCCTGGAGGGAAGGCTAACAAAGATACGAACAAGCTCATGGTAAATCCGATACCACAACATAGAGCGATACCATACACATGAGTCCAATTGGTTTGAGCTGGCATTTCCACTAGTTTAGATTTTACTAGTAAGAACAATGTGCCAAATACTCCTACTTGTTTACCTAATACTAAACCTACTGCAACACCTAATACAACTGGATGGGCAAAGCTTTCTAAAGTAAATCCGTGGAAAGATACCCCTGCATTGGCAAAACCAAAGATTGGAATAATTAAGTAAGTAACCCAGTTACTTAAGGTGTGTTCCCATTCAGATAATGGAGATACATGACGACCATCACGTATGCCATGGTATGGAATGAACGCCGCTAAAATTACACCTGCTAAGGTAGCATGCAATCCTGACTTAAACACACAGAACCAAAGGCCAAATCCTAATGCTAAATACGGAATTGGTCTCGTATAGTTCATACGGTTTACGTATTGTAACATGAACACGATGATTGCTGCTACGAATAAGTAAAAGAAGTTTAACTCCGCTGTATAGAAAAAAGCAATGATAACAATAGCCATCAAGTCATCCATAACAGCCAAGGTAGTTAAAAATACTTTCATTGCAATGGGTACTCGATCACCTAAGAGTGAAACGATACCGATGGCAAAGGCAATGTCTGTAGCTGTTGGAATCCCCCAACCATGAATAAAGTCTGGATGGTAACCAACGATGAAATAATAAATCAACGCCGGCATTAAAAGGCCAAAAAACGCTGCAATACCAGGCAAAAATCGTTTTGCATTGGTATTCAATTCCCCTGCAATCATTTCCCGTTTTACTTCAAGGCCTACAAATAAAAAGAAGACCGCCATGGCCACGTCATTAATCCATAATTCAATGGACAATGGTCCTAATTTAGCATGAAGCAAAGAGTGGTACAAACTTTCTACTGGAGAGTTTGCCAATAGCACTCCTACCACAGCAGCTACAAAGAGTAGTACACCCCCTGCTGATGGTGATGTAAAAAAAGATACAATTCGATTCATACAATTACCCCTCTACTATGTAATATATATCATTAAATAACTAAAATATTCTTTTGTTATTATATCACTTATTAAATTCTTTATCTATCGAATTTTTTCTATATTGCGTATGTATACAAAATCCAATACTCGATTCACCGATGTCCTTACGATACTGTTGTCCCTCAAAGTCAATCATAGACACACGTTCATAAGCATGTGCTAAGGATTGTTCCAATGTATTCCCCAATCCTACAACACCTAATACACGACCACCTTGCGTTACATAGTGATCCGTTTTATATGCCGTACCTGAATGAAATACTATCGATTTAGTATCCATAGTGTGTATATCACCAGTGATGCTTCGACCTGTCAAGGGCTGCTGTGGATATCCTTCGGATGCTAAGATAACACAGGAAGCGTATTGTTTCGACCATTCCAAGGATATCCCCTCTAATTGTCCCGTAGCTGTGGCATACATGATGACTCCTAAATCACTCTGCAATAATGGCAATATCACTTGTGTTTCTGGATCTCCGAAGCGAGCATTGAACTCTACTACTTTCGGTCCTTCCTCGGTAAGCATAAGACCTGTATACAAACACCCCACATAAGGATGACCTTCTTCTGCCATGGCTTTCACGATAGGTTTTACTATTGCGTCTACTATGGTTTGTTCCAAAGTGCCATCCAGTTCTGGCACCGGTGCATAGGCGCCCATTCCTCCTGTATTTGGACCTTCATCATGGTCTAACAATCGTTTATGATCTCTTGCTCCTATCATAGGTAAGACGTGAGTACCGTCCACAAAGGACAACAAGGATACCTCCTGTCCTCGCATATATTCCTCAATCACAACGCTTTCTTCCGAACTACTCAACATCTCTTTCAACACTCGTTCTGCGTCTGTGAAAGTCTCACAAATGGTGACACCTTTGCCACCCCAGAGGCCATCCCTCTTTAATACAATCGGTACACCCCATTGATGAATAATGCCTTTTCCTGTTTCTACATCTTGGCAAACCTCATACTTAGCCGTAGGAATCTCATATCGACGCATTACATCTTTCGCAAACGACTTAGACCCTTCTAATCGAGACGCCTCCTGGGATGGTCCAAATACAGGAATCCCCTCTGCTCGGATCGCATCGCTAAGTCCCTCGACAAGTGGCAATTCAGGCCCTATAACAACCAAGTCAATCTTATAGTCCAATAACCAAGCTAGTAAGGTGTCTCGGTTCTTCCAATCTAGATTGACTACAGTGGCTATCGAAGTCATTCCTGCATTGCCTGGCACTACATAAACATCTGTTACAGATGGGCTATGATGCAATTTCCAAGCTAATGCATGTTCACGACCACCATTGCCAATAATACATACTTTCATAGATACCTCTCAATATAAACTATTTTATAATAGCTTGTTTTTCTATAACAACACGAGATCCCACTATATTCAAAGCATCCTCGCAAAATAAGCGCACCGCCTCTGGGTAGATACGATGCTCTTCATGCAAGATTCGTGTTGATAAAGTATCCACCGTGTCATCTTCATAGACAGGTACCACCGCCTTCACAATGATAGGACCCGTATCCATGCCTTCATCCACAAAATGAACGGTACATCCTGTGTATTTTACGCCTTTTAGTAAGGCTTGCTTCTGTGCCTGTAAGCCTGTAAAGGCTGGCAATAAGGAGGGATGTATGTTCAAGATATTTCCTCTGTATGTTTGCACAAATGTAGGTGGTAATATACGCATATACCCAGCTAACAAGATGCCCTCCACTTCATATTCTTGTAACAAATCTAGCATAGCTTGTGTCCAGGCTGCTTCAGTACCATAGTTGGCAGGCTCTACTATGTGTACAGGAATGTGCCAAGCACATCCTTTCTCCACAATACCCACATTGGGTCTATCACTAATGATAAGAACTATTTCACCCTCTATATACCCCGCTTCTATGGCCTTATAGATGGCTTCTCCATTAGACCCTCTGCCACTGCCAAATAGAGCCAATCGTTTACGCATGGAAAGCCTCACCAAGAATCGTCACATCTCCCTGCCCTTCTGTAACAAGTCCAATGGAATACACTACTTCTCCTTGTTCTTGCAACACTTCTACGACTCGTTCTACTAACTCTGGCTTCACTACTAGCACCATACCTATGCCCATATTGAAAGTATGATACATTTCTCTCATTTCCACATGTCCCCATTCTTGTAATAGCTTAAAAATAGGTGGTACTGGCCACGCATCACTATGAATAGTGACAGATAACCCTTTTGGTAATATGCGAGGAATATTGTCGTAGAAAGATCCTCCTGTTATATGAGCCATCCCCTTCACTAACTGTTCTTTCAGTAGTGATAGAATAGGTTTTACATACAGTTTCGTTGGTGTTAATACTTCTTCTCCAATAGTGCGACCTAACTCGTCTACATAGGTGTCCAATGGCATTTGTTGTTTATCTAAAATGATATGGCGTACTAAGGAAAATCCATTGGAGTGTAAACCTGATGAAGGTAAACCTAGCACCATATCTCCTGCCTCGATAGAGACTCCCGTAATGCATCGGTCCTTATCTACAATCCCCACTGCAAAGCCAGCTAAATCATAATTGCCATCACCGTAGAAACTAGACATTTCCGATGTTTCTCCACCGATTAAAGCACACCCACATTCTTCACAAGCCTCACCAATACCATCGATAATACTTTCAATATGATTATGTTCCAATTTACCGACTGCAATGTAGTCTAGGAAAAATAGAGGAGTCGCCCCCTGTGCTACCACATCGTTCACACTCATAGCCACACAATCTTGACCAATCTGGCGATGCTTATTCATGAGGACCGCAAAGCGAATTTTCGTACCCACCCCATCCGTACTCGATACAAGAATGGGTTCTTTCATGGTGTACTGTGCCAAAGAATAGAGCCCACTAAAACCACCTAGAGATCCTAGTACACCCGGTGTATAGGTGCGTTCCACACGGTGTTTAATCTTTTGAATGAGCTGGTTCCCCGCTTCTACATCCACGCCAGCATCTAAATAAGTAACAGGTGTATTATCAACAGACATAAGTACCTCCCTTGGTATACTCATCCCCTACAGGACTTGGATACTCTCCAGTAAAACAAGCCACACACAAATGCGGTACTTCTAATTGTTTCATAGACTGCATCAATCCTTCATGAGACAAATAATATAAACGATCAACGCCAATATATTGACTGATTTCTTCTATGGAATATCGATGAGCTAACAACTCTTCTGCATCAGATGTATCGATACCAAAATAGCAAGGATACCGAATAGGTTCAGAAGTTAAACACAAATAGATTTCTTTCGCTCCCGCTTGTCGTAACATGGAAACGATATATCGACTTGTGGTGCCTCGTACAATGGAATCATCAATAAGAATAATACGCTTTCCTTGTACCACATCAGGAACAATACTAAACTTTTTACGCACCGCTTCCTCTCGACTAATTTGGTTGGGTTCTATGAAAGTCCGCAATACCTTCGGATTCCTCACTAACCCTTCCCTATAGGGTATACCAGATTCCTCTGCATATCCCTGAGCAGACAAAGTCCCTGAATTAGGTATGGGCATAACAATATCCGCTTCATATTGTGTTTCTTTTGCCAGCTGACGTCCCATAGCTACCCTTGCTTCTGATACACCTTGCCCATCGATAACACTGGTAGGATGTGCAAAATAAATATATTCAAACACGCAAGTATGTTGTTCCACTACCTCCTGTTGTTCTATGCCTGCACTTCCTACATGTACTTGTTTTGTTTTTTCTTTATTTTCTAATCCCTCAACCCCACCTCGAGAAATAGTTCTACTCTGTATACCACCCTCAGTATTTTGGTAGTCCGAGACTTCGTATCTTATACTGGAGTGATACGGTACACTGCAGAAATCTGTTCCATCAATAAGAATTATTTCACCAGGCCTTACATCACGAATGAAAGTCCCCTCTATAGCGTCTATAGCGCAACTTTCAGAGGCAAGTACATACCCATGGGTCGTACGACCTACGCAAAGAGGACGATATCCATGAGGATCTCGTACACCTATCAGCATCTCATTAGCAACAATCGTCAACGAAAAGGCGCCTTCCAATCTTCTACAAGCTTGCTGAATCGCACCTAAGATGGTCGATGTATTGGAGCATTTAATCAAATGGACGATTACTTCTGAATCCATCGTGGTCGTAAACACACAGCCTTGGGTTTCCAACTCACGACGTAACACTTGGGCATTCGTCAAATTCCCATTATGGGCCACTGCAAATGCACCCCACTGCGACTCCCCTACAATGGGTTGTACATCACAAGGATTCTCTATACCTGTCGTAGAATACCGTACATGTCCAATTCCTATATGACCTTTTAGGAAAGAAACATCCTGTAAGGCCTCTTTCACGAGCCCTGGTCCTTTCACCACATCTATCTGTGATTCATGAACAACAGCGATACCCGCTCCCTCTTGCCCTCGGTGCTGTAACGCCATAAGCCCTTCATATATAGTTGTCCCGATGGTAGAGGACTTGTCATAGACTCCAAAGACTCCGCATTCCTCATGCCATGTATCTAACATACCATCATATTTCATTATGCCCCCTAGAGTCATACTCTACTCATATCGTGCACACGGACAAATTATCAAATGTCAAACTATTTCTATTATAACTTGCTACACAGCTATCTTCAATACAAACTCAGGAAATCAACAAAAAACGTGGTATACTTAAGATACAAAAAGTCATGTATGGAACGCTAATAAACATACTATAGGATGTAATAAGAATCTCACTACTGTCCTATTAACCTAAAGGAGGCTATGTATGCACATATTCCGTCTATTTGTCACTCCTCACACTACCACATCACAAGAGTCACAGCAACTACTTACGACCTTTCAACAAGACTTACAGATTCCTCTCACCGACCTCAGGGTCTACGAACGATACGACATCTCTGGAATCACAGAATCAGAGTTTGAACGTGCTAAAACCCTCATTTTTTCTGAACCTCCCATAGAAACTACCTGTACTACATTAAACCTGTCCTCCCTAGACCATCCCATTGCTATTGCACCTATACTAGGTCAATATGACCAGCGTGCTGATGCTGCAGAGCAATGCCTCTCCATCCTCACTGGTCATGATCATAGTACTGTACGTACTGCACGAATCTATGTCTTAAGGGGCCCCCTAACTAAAACACATATAGATACAGCTCGACAATATCTTTTGCAATCTATCGATGCCTATGAAAGCTCCATGGACCTTCCTGCAACACTGGACATAGTAACACCGATGATACCAGAAACTTCTTACATAGAGGAGTTCACCACCCTGACGAAAATAAAGCTAGAAGAACTCCTTCACTCTATGCAATTGGCCATGACTCTAGAAGACCTACTATGTATTCAAAGGTATTTTCAAAAAGAGCATCGCAATCCAACAGTGACCGAAATTGGTGTATTAGACACCTATTGGTCAGATCATTGTCGCCACACTACATTCAATACCCAACTAACGGAGATTACCTTTGATGAGTCTACCCTTACCAAGCCGATTCAAAAAACGTATCAAACCTATCTTGAAACAAAACAACAACTGAATCCATCAGCTGATGTAGCACCCACATTAATGGACATAGCCACAATGGCTATGCAAGAACTCCGTCATGAAGGGAAACTAAATCAATTAGATATGTCGGACGAAATCAATGCGTGCACCATTATTGTTCCGGTACAGGTGGATGGTAAAGAAGAAGAATGGCTATTATTATTCAAAAACGAAACCCATAATCATCCTACTGAAATCGAACCTTTCGGTGGTGCTGCCACTTGTTTAGGTGGCTGCATTCGAGATCCTCTCAGTGGTCGTGCCTATGTATACCAAGCCATGCGTATCACTGGATCTGGTAACCCTTTAGTTTCAAAAGAGCATACTTTACCCGGTAAATTACCACAATCCTACATCACAACCACAGCCGCCAAAGGTTTTTCTTCCTACGGCAACCAAATCGGTGTTCCTACCGGGGAAGTACGAGAATATTACCACGATTCCTATGGAGCTAAACGATTAGAAGTAGGTGCTGTCATCGGTGCTGTGCCACGAGCTCATGTACATCGTGAAAACCCTGTCCCAGGTGATCTCATTATATTGCTAGGTGGTAAGACCGGCCGTGATGGCTGTGGCGGCGCTACAGGCTCTTCTAAAATACATACGAAAGACTCTCTTTCTACATGTGGTGCAGAAGTGCAAAAAGGAAATCCTGTGACAGAACGAAAAATACAACGCCTATTCCGCAACCCAGAGGTGACACAATATATCAAGAGATGTAACGACTTTGGAGCAGGCGGTGTAGCCGTTGCTATTGGAGAACTCGCAGATAGCATTCATATATACCTAGATGCGATACCTACAAAATACACTGGGCTCACTGGAACAGATCTAGCCATCTCAGAATCCCAAGAGAGAATGGCTTGCATTATTGATCCTAGCCAATGGAAACGAATCCAATCCTATTGTGCAGAGGAAAATCTGGAGGCTACCATCGTAGGAGAAGTGACAAATACTGGACGCCTAGTGATGGACTTTCAAGGAGAAATTATCGTCAACCTACATCGTCAGTTCTTAGCTACAAATGGAGCTACACAAAGTACTACAGCTCATATCGTATCTCCAAGAACAACTCTCTCTCCTTCGTTTATTACGAATCTATCTTTCCTCTCTACAACAACCAAAGCTTCCATAGAAACACGCTTTCATCAAGCCTTGCAAGATTTGAACAGTACCTCCCAAGAAGGATTACGAGCTATGTTTGACTCTACCGTAGGTGGAAATACAGTACTCTTTCCTTTCAGCGGAACCTATTTGAAAACTCCTGTCCAAGGGATGGTAGCAAAACTTCCTGTATTACAGGGAACTACCACGACTGCTAGTATCATGACTCATGGTTTTGATCCCTATCTATCAGAATGGAGTCCTTACCATGGCGCTCAATATGCGGTACTCCTTAGCTTAGCGAAGTTAGCCGCTTTAGGAGGAGATATCTCTAGGGCCTATCTAAGTTTTCAAGAATATTTTGAAAAACTCAACAGTCCTATGTCCTGGGGTAAAGTGGTATCTGCTCTGTTGGGGGCCTACGAGGCGCAACGCCAATTAGGTGTAGCTGCCATTGGTGGCAAAGATTCTATGAGCGGTACATTCCAAGATCTCCATGTACCACCTACTCTTATTTCTTTTGCTGTCACCACCGAGGAAGTCAACCGCATACTATCTCCCCACTTTCATGAGGCACACCATCATATCCTTTTTTTACATGTACCGGAGCACAGTGATGGAACACCCGATTGGGCAACCTTTAAAGCACACTGTAAAACCTTGCGTTCCCACAATATCACGCAACAAGTGTATAGTACGTATGTCGTAGAACAGGATGGCATCGGCCCCGCTACGGTGAAAGCCTGTCTTGGCAATGCCATTGGCTGTGTCTACCATAAAGACGAACTGCAAAGACTAGTTATGGATGTATCTTCTACGCATAAAAAACGAGAACTAGACCAAACAAGCATAACTCAATCCTGTGCCAATACATCAGAGAATGATAGTCCCCTTGCTTCTCTAACTCCTGAAGATATATTGTTCTACCCCTTCCGTGGTTCCTTCCTCATAGAGGTGGATACTGTGACAGCTCAGGCATTAAGGGACTTACCTCACATGTACCATATTGGCACTACACAAGAAGACCCTTCTATTGTGATGGGGGATACCACTATCTCATTAGATGACTTAACCAATTCCTATGAAAGCACCTTAGCATCTATCTTTCCTATCTACGCAAAAGAAAAAAACTTCGGTGATACCAGTACCTCTGCTGACAGCAAACTACTCCACACTACACAAAGCAAACCATGTAGTAAGTATACTTCTCTATCTCATCCTAAAGTGCTGATTCCTGTATTCCCTGGCACCAATTGTGAATATGAATCTGCACGGGCTTTCACAGAGCATGGTGCCAAGATAGAAACTCTTGTCATTCGCAATCGAAGCAGTCTAGAATTACAAGAATCTATTCAAGCCTTAAAACGCAGTATAAACAGTGCTCAAATTGTATGTTTCCCTGGTGGTTTTAGTAGCGGTGATGAACCTGCAGGATCTGGCAAATTTATAGCAACCCTGTTTCACAATCCATACTTGCAAGAATCTTTAGAAAATCTATTATACAAGCGTGATGGTTTAGTGCTTGGTATATGCAATGGATTTCAAGCACTTATTAAGCTTGGATTAGTCCCAACAGGCCATATCCAACCATTGGAGAAAACCAGTCCTACCTTAACGTACAATACAATAGGACGTCACATTTCTACGATAGTCCATACTAAGGTTGTATCCACAAATTCACCATGGCTCAGTGCTTGTCACATAGGCGACATCTACACAGTCCCTATTTCTCATGGAGAAGGTCGTTTACTGGCTACAACAGAACAAGTAGAAGAACTCTATACTCAGGGGCAAGTTGCCACACAATATGTAGACCTAGTGGGTAATACTACCTATGATCCACAATGGAACCCTAACCAATCTATAGGTGCTGTAGAAGGATTATTAAGCCCTGATGGTAGAGTATTAGGGAAAATGGCTCATATAGAACGCCTGGGCCATGGTATACATAAAAATATCAATGGTAACCTTGTAATGCCTATTTTTGCATCAGGCGTGCACTACTTTATAGATTAGTACTCTCGCTCGGTAACCTAAGTCCAAACTATAAAAATAGAGGAAGATGGAGTAAAAGCATCCATCTTCCTCTATCGTTATATGGCTTTACAAAAAAGAGGCTATGACAACATGTAACACATGGTATCATAGCCCTTTATATATGATATATGATGTATGAATTATAATTAACCCACTTCTGGTTCTAACAAACCATATTTGCCATCATGTCGACGATATACAACGTTCATGATTTCAGTATCTTCATTGAAGAACATAAAGAAGTCATGTTCCAATAGATTCATTTGTAAAATTGCTTCTTCCACGCTCATAGGACGTACAGTAAAGTTTTTGCGACGTACTACTTCTAATTCCTTTTCTTCTGGAATCGCTTCCACAGGTGTCACATCTACATGGAATCCAGTTTCTTTACGGAATCGTTTCGCTAACCGTGTTTTATGTTTATGGATTTGACGAACAATTTTATCCACCACTAAATCGATAGCAGCATACATATCTAAGTGACTCTCTACACCACGCAATACTACGCTTTCTACAAAACATGTCACTTCTACTTTACGCTCTTCTTTTTCTAAAGATAACACAACTTGAACCGTAACTGGTGTTTCAAAATAACGGGATAACTTTTCCAACCGTTTTTCAATATATTCACGCAAGGCAGCTGTCACTTCAAGATTTTTTCCTCTTACAGATACTTTCATAGTCGTCACCCTTTCTGTGTAACATATAGTGTTGCTATATGTATATAATTCTACATGAAAGTATGAAAACCCTTTTTTATTTTTCTATATTTTTTCTACATTTAGTGAAAGTAAAAAAACTTAGGGACCCTATTTAGGAATCCCTAAGCTTTGTTCATAAATTATGCTTTATATACGTTAGCCGCTTGAAGACCACGGTTGCCATCTACGATTTCAAATTCTACTTGTTGTCCTTCGGATAAAGACTTAAAGCCATCTTCTTGGATTGCAGAAAAATGAACGAATACATCGCTGCCATCTTCTCTTTCAATAAAGCCATAACCTTTTTCTGCACTGAACCATTTTACTTTCCCAAGCATGATAATTCCTCCTACCTTTAATACTGCAAGCGATTTAGAGTATCTAAATCTTGCTTTCATGTTATCACTATATATGTATGATGTCAATCAAAATATCACTTTATTTTCAAGTATATAACATATCGATATAATTTAACGAAACTATTAATCAATTATTTCATTCTATACTAATAAGATAAACATTTAGGGTATATTTTACGCTTCATATATCCATTATAT
>NZ_RQVH01000025.1:0-17610 GCF_003992185.1 Veillonella sp. CNR 79/14
CAACTTAACATTCTATAAATAAATTTCCCATCTCCTTTAGCCCCACAGAATTGCCTATCCTTTGCTATCAATTTTCCACGTGAAAATACTAAATGTACTTCTCCATTTACTGTTAATCCCTCATATGTATTATAATCACAAACACTATACTGGTTTTTGACACTAATTACGCCTGTTTTACTTGGGTCAATAACAACAATATCGGCATCAGATTGCGGAGCTAAAGAGCCTTTTTGCGGATACATTCCAAATATTTTAGCAGCATTTGTACTAGTAATACTAACATAATCATTTAACGAAATACGATTTTTTAATACCCCTTCTGAAAACAAAATAATCATACGTTCCTCTACACCTGGTATCCCACCCGGGGCTAATGTAAAGTTATTTGCAGCTTTTCTTTTATCCCGTTCAAACATAAAAGGACAATGATCGGTTCCAATGGTCTGTATACTACCTTTAGTAATAGCTTTCCATAAATAATTTTGATCTTCTTTTGTCCTTAATGGTGGGGCCATCAAATATTTAGTCCCTTCAATAGGTCCTTCTTTATAATATTTAGACTCATCTAAAAGTAAATATTGTGGACAAGTTTCACTATAAACATTTTTTTGTCCTATCATTCTTGCCAGTTCAATTCGTTTTACTGATTCTCTTGCAGATGTATGGACAATATACACCGGTGCATCCCCCTCCATTTTAGCAATAGATAACAATGTATCCACGGTTTCAGCTTCAGTCATATTAGGCCTAGATTTAGCATGGTAAATGGGTTCTAGTTGTTTATTTTTTATACATTCAGACTGATAATACCTTGTCATAGCATCATTTTCACAATGTATAGTCAAAATTCCTTTTGAAATTTTCATTTGTCTCAAAAGTAACGCAAAGTCTACTTCTGTCATAGCATAGCCATAAGTTGAATACGCTTTGAACGATGGAATGCCTTCATTAGTAATGATATCATTTAATTCATTTAATATATTAGAATTAACTTCTTGAATAACTCCATGAAATCCATAATCTATAACTGACTTCTTGGCTAATTCATGATAAATATCAATTGAATAATGCAAGTTACACCCTTTAGGTCCAAAAGCAATATGATCCAAAATAGTTGTCGTCCCACCAACTGCAGCTGCTACAGTTCCTGTATAAAAATCGTCAACAGAGCGATAGTCAGGACTTTGTTGCAACTCCATGTGAGTATGAGGATCTATACCGCCTGGCATAACATAACAACCAGAAACATCATAAATTTTATCAGCATCAGAGTCCTTAAAATCTCCAATCGCCAAAATCTTTTCTTCTTCAATAAGAATATCACCACGGGATATTTGGGTGTCCGTCACAATTATTCCACCCTTTAATAAAGTTCTCATAAGAAACTCCTATAAATAGGCAATTAAACATTTAACTTATTATTAATAATATCTACTTTTGTTTATTATCCAATTTAAGCATTAACCAATAAATAAATCCTGTGATTATTACGCCATATACATATGAATTATCAAATATAAAATGCAATGATGGCACTTCTCTACTTACAAAAATAATAGCAGTAAAAATTATAAATAATATACAAGCTTTTATATTCCAGCCATTATTATAATAATATTTACCTTCAGTAGTCTTAAAAGCATCTACCATATCAATCTCTTTATTCAGTTCAAATAAATATGAAACAATATATATGCCTGTTAATGGTCCTAATAACGCTCCCAATAGTTGTGTAACATCGAAAATTAAGTGGTAAGCGCTAGATAAAGAGTCCCATGGACGAGCTAGTAAAGCCAATGATGCTGTTATTATCGATACTGCTTTATAAGATAATCTTCCACGAACATAAGTTGCTACAATGTTAATCGGCGGAATAAGGTTACCTGCCACATTAGTTGTTAATACAGCAAAAATAATAAATAAGGAAAATAGTATTCTGATAAATGCGTTTTCAAAATTACCTACAATAATTGCTGGCTCCCAAATTTCCTTATTGAAAGCTAGATATGCTCCTGCTGTACCACAAATCCCTACAAAAGAAATATATCCAGTCATTAACGGAGCACTTATTAATTGTCCTACTATTTGATTCCGCTGTTTAAAGCAGTTTCTTGTAAAGTCTGGCATTGATAAAGCAATACCTCCATCAAAAGCAATCATAGCAGATAAAGCAGGCCAAAATAACTCCCAAAAACCTACCCCTTCTTTTGAGTCAAGTACTTTTGCAGATAATAATGTATCTAAACTCCAATTCGCTGTACTAAATCCCCATATAATTACAACAAAACTAAGAAGAATTAAGACGGGAGCGGAAAAACCTTCAAGATATTTTACAGCTTTATTGCCTGATGCTGCAATATATACATTGATAATCCAAAAAATAATAAATGAAATAAAATATCCTATAAACTCTAATTCTAAAAATGAGGGAAATAGTGTTGAAATAATTATAAAAGTTGCTTGTCCTCCAATCCAAGCTTGGACACCAAACCAAAAGACACCTAATATTCCTCTTACTATTGATGGAAATATTAAACCTTTTGGTCCAAAGATAATTTTTCCCAACAATGGATATGTCATCCCATACCTTGTACCATAGTGCCCAATAATGATTGCAACTCCCATGACAATAGTATGACCCAATATGATTGTAAATAATGCTTCATACCAATTCATGCCTGCAACTAATAATCCACTCGCCACCTGATAAACCGCAATAGAGACAATTAGACCAACCCACAAGTTTGCGATATCTTTAGTCGACCAGTCTCTATCTTCAGATGATATTGGGGCTGTTGCTTTACTATACGCATTTGGTCCTTCGTTAATTATGTCTACGCCTTTAGGAGTTAGATCATAAATATCTCCTACTCTTTTTTGAAACAGTTCTTTCATAAGAACTCCCCCTTTCTAATTAACTTAATAATATATCTATCAACTTTCTAAATCAATCTTTTTAACATAAAAACAGTGATTGTTAAGTTACTTATTTGTAATATATTGTTTATGTACCTTTGCATTTCTCATTTTAAATATATTCATATTGTTAAATTCAAGTTTTAAATTAGTAAAATTAATATTTTATAACACCTATCCCTTTTACTCATATCATGTATGTTTTATAGAACTAATTTCAGATATTTTTCACTATGATATCGTCCCTAAAAATAGGCTTACATTTTAATACTGCATTACTATCCATAAATGCTATCACAAAAGCCATACCTTCTTCTGGTGCTCCAGATAAGGTATGGCTTTTACTATATTCCTATGAAGTTATTGCACTAGGTTACTCACTTTGTCAAAAAGCTGTTCTGCTTCTTTGATACGCTGTTCGCTACCCATGACTACGATATGGTTATCTTGTAGTACTTTTTCAATGACATCTGCTAGTCCACGTAAGTCTTCTACTGTTGTTTCCAAGACTTGTTGACGGAAAGCCGTCATATTTGCTTCATTGGTGTTCCCAAAGTATAAACTCATAGCGCGAGCTCCTTGTAGGAATGGTGTATTAGATACATCCAGTCCACTCATAGTACCAATGATATATTTACGCATTTCTCGTGGAGATAAATCTAATTCACGTAAATACGTCGGCAATCCATCGTACACTTGTAATGTATTTTCCAAGTTTGGATCACGGTAGGAACAGAATACCATATTACCATTATTATGGAAGTTAGCAAAGGCTCCATACGCTCCACCTTGTACACGAATCAAGTTCCACAGATAATCGTAGCGTAACATAGTTTCTAGGACGCTCATGGTACCTGTATGTGTACCACCATGATCACGGAAGTTACCACCTTTTGCCACATATTGTACCTTACCAGATGTAGCTAAGCCTTCATTCACATAGGATTGAGTCATCTCTAGCTGTGCTTCCCAACTATCATCACTTAAAACAGTAGTGATATCATCTAGATGTGCTAAGAAAGTTTCTAGTTCTTCAGTAGTACCTACAAAAGATACTTCCAAGTTATCTTTACGGAATAAACGCTGTTGTACTTTCATCAATTGTTCTGTCACACCAGCTAGTAATGTTTCATTGTCTAAGACTTCGACTAAACGGCGGAAATAGCCTAATGTATCTTGGTCTCTAAATTTACCAATTTTCGATACTTTCGCCATAAGCAAGTTAGTAACAATCGTATTACCACGGCGGAATGCTTCTGTATCCCAGATGGCCTTTCCTTCTTTTAATAATTCTACAAGACGTTCTTGACTATCAAACTTTGTACGTCCTATAATCTCTCCAAGTAGAGATGTTAAATGACCAATGTTGGATGCTAACGCCTTACTACGAACAACCGCTAATGGTACAAATGCATCACGTTCATTATGGATAGAAACTGGCAATACATCCATGGTATAGCCGCCTAAATGTAGATTTATTTCTTTTGCTATCTCTGCATAGGTAAAATATTCTGTATCTAGTCGGCCTAATACATCTGACAATAGCTCTGCATAGAATAATTCATCTTCTCGTAAGGATTCCATATTAAAGTACAAGCTAACATAGTTAATGCCACGAGCTGGTACATCAATGTGATGCACACGAATACCTTTATGGTCAATTTCACGACGTGGTGTTACTTCTACTACAGGAGAAATATCAGACAATTCTAATAAAGGAATTGTTGCCAGCGCTTCTTCAGAATCTACGGCTTGTTGCATTTCTTTTAATTTCGCTGTTTGATCAATAATATGGGCAATTTCTTCTTCACTCATATTTGATTTAATAGCCGCTAGTTTAGCAGTCTCTTCTTGTTCTTTTTTCTCTTGCAAACCTTTTTCTGGATACAGAGAAACTAAGCCTTTATGCGTGTTATCTAAAATATAGGTACGCAATAAGTTTTCATAGAAATCGGTAGATAATCCTTCACGAAGTGCTTTCAATACTGGTTCATATTGTAACAATTCAATAGGATCTTTATCATATAACCAATTATCCATCACTCGTAAGCCGTACGCAAGACCAATTGGACGCCCTCCAAAATCAGCTTCCCGCAAAATGAACTCAATACGATTTAAGGATGCCTCTAACAATTCCTTATCTAAACCTGCATCTACTAATCCGCGTAATGTATTTTCCACCACTTCTTGCAACTGTGCTTGTTTTTCTATTTCAGAACCTGTGACACTAATTTCAAACAATGGCTGACGAATCCCATCCATGTAAGCGCCACTTACATCACTACCAATATTTGCTTTCACTAAAGCTTCTTTCAACGGCGCTGAGCCAGATGTAAATAAGGCATGATTCAACACTTCAAAAGCTAAGCTTTGGGTAAATGACATTTCTGGGAATACATAAGTTAAGGAATGAATGGCTTTGCCCTTATCACTTTCATCATTACCAATACCATATGGGAAAGATGCCACCACTGGTTCAGATAAAGGAGCTTGCATGGCAATGCTAGAATCTACGTCAATGGCGTGGAAGTTTGACAAATATTCCTCATCGATAAATGCTAAGGTTTCTTCAATATTCATATCTCCATATAAATAGATATAACTATTAGATGGATGATAATAAGACTCGTAGAATGCTTTAAAGTTTTCATAGGTCAAATCTGTAATATTGTCCGGATATCCACCAGAATCATGCCCATAAGTAGTATCAGGATATAACAATTTCATCTTATGATGATCTAATTGAGAGTCCGGTGAGGAGTAAACCCCTTTCATCTCGTTATATACAACACCTTTATAGGTCAATGGATCTTTTGGAGATTCCAATTCATAATGCCATCCCTCTTGCATAACGATCATCGGATCCTTAGCTACACGAGGATAGAACACGGCATCCAAATAGACATCCATCAAATTATGAAAGTCTGCATCATTCTTACTTGCCACTGGATACACTGTTTTATCAGAGTATGTCATAGCATTTAAGAATGTGTTCAGAGAGCCTTTTACTAATTCAACAAAGGGCTCTTTTAAAGGAAATTTGCGAGAACCACACAGCACAGAATGTTCCAAAATATGAGCTACCCCTGTGCTATCATGAGGGGGTGTACGGAATGCTACATGAAATACTTTATTTGTATCTTCCGTATCTATGTATAACAAACGAGCACCAGATTGCTCATGCTTAAGCATGTAGGCTGTGCCATTCACCTCTTGAACAGGTTCAATTCGCTCTACACGAAAACCTGCATAGACTGTATCTAACTTCATAATACCTCTTTTCTATCTACTAAACATGCAACGGCCATCCCTAGTAAACTAGTTCTGACCGTTGTTATATATGTGTATAACATTTTGTCATAATGCTAACTAATTATATCATGTTCTCAATGAGAATCATAATACAAACAAATGGATAAGGCCTGCAAAAATCCAAATGACAGTTCCCCATTTATACGCTTTTCTACCAATCCCAAAAGCAATGCCATGACTCATATTATATCGCGTCACTCCATAAGGGATCAGAATATACAATAACCAAGCAAGAATCATAAAGGAAATTTCTAATCCATACCGTACATGCGCTGCCAACAAACCTACGATAAAAATAGTATCCCAAATCCAACGATCATACACATTTTTAGGTACTTGTTGCCCTTCTAAAATAGGGCGCAAATGAGATAGCGATACAATTTCTAATACTTGCACTAATGCCATACCTAATGCAATAGCACAAATAGTTTGTACAATGGTGACTCCATCAATTCCTAACAATGTAATATTCCCAGTCACACCATACACAGCAACAACAATCATACCCAACAATTGTAATGCTTTTGTAACTTCTTCTTTTTGCTGTTCCTTCACCGTCGATTGTTCATAAAACATACGTTGAAAGGGTGTAGAAATTCGATTCAATACTAAAGCTACAAAAATTGCCATCATAGAAACCATGTTATACCTCCCCTAAAAATACAGTTAATAATCGATTTAACTCAATTTGGTCATAGGTACCCATCAACTCACGTGCGGAATGCATGGCCAACAGTGGTAAACCTACATCCATAGTTCGCATCACTAATTGCGCTGAAGAAATAGAGCCTACTGTAGATCCGCCTGGAATATCCGATCGATTCACATAAATTTGATGCTTAATGCCATGGGTCTCACATAAATCGGTCACAATCGCTTGTGCCACCGCATCTCCCGCATAGGATTGGGAGCTAGCTATTTTTAAAACTACGCCACCATTCAAAGTCGGGTAATTTGTAATATCATTTTTCTCGCCATAATTAGGATGATATCCATGAGCCACATCAGAAGAAATCATGAACCCTTTTGCAATATCCACTTCACAGGCTTCTTCTGAGAATCCTAACGCACGGTACACACGGCGTACTACATTTGGTAATAACAAGGAGGCTCCTCCTTGTTTTGTACGACTTCCCACCTCTTCGTGGTCAAATAGAAATGCCATACGAATCCCTGTAGCATGTTGTTTTTTGGCACTTACAATTCCTTGTAAGCAAGCATAACAGGATGTAAGATTATCTAATCGTGGTGCACTGATATATTCCGCATCAAAGCCAACGGTTTCCACTGTATCCGTATTATACACGGTCAACTCATAGGACAAAATATCTGCTGGTTCACAGCCAATTTCTTCGGCTAATAAGGCTTTTAATAAAGTTTTGTCGTCTTCGTACTCCGTGCCAAGGCCACGCATTAAAATGAGTGGTAACATCTCTTTTTGCTTGTTAAACACAGCCTTTTCATTAACTTGTCGATTCATATGAATCGCTAAGCTAGGGATAGTAGCCACCGGCTTTGCTATATCTACGTAATGTGTCTCTAGGTCTAACCCTTTTCCTTTTGTCACTACCACACCAGCCAGAGAAAGAGGTCGATCGAACCAAGTATATTGAATTAATCCACCATAACTTTCTACATTCAGCTTACCATACCCTTTGTCCGTAATCATGGCATTAGGCTTCACCCGGAATCCAGGAAAGTCTGTATGAGCAGAGGCAATCCGTAATGCCTCTCTTGGATGTTCTCCAATATGGACTGCCACTAAAGTAGTACCATATACATCAATGACATAATCCCCTGCCACCAAATTCCATTCTTCGTCCATCGATAAAGGTGTAAAGCCTTGTTCCTCTAAGCGACGATAAGACTCCTCCACCGTATGATACGGTGAGGTAGAGCTTTCAATATAATCAAAAAAGTCAGCATACATAGTTGCGACTTTATTCTGTTCACACATAGTTCCTCCTATGAAAAATACCATAGGTACAACGTACACTATGGTATTGTCCACGCTTACTCTGGTAAGCCTACTGATTCTAAATTTGTTGTTGTTATGGTTTCAATCTCACCGGCATCACACAACTCTGCTACTTTAGGATCAATTGGTAGTCGGCCTAGTAACAATAAATTGTATTTTTTCAATACTTCATCAATGTGACTTTCACCAAAGATTTTATAATCTTTTCCATTATCTGGGCAATGGAAATAAGCAAAGTTTTCCACTACACCAATAATAGGTACTTGCATCATATCCGCCATTTTTACAGCTTTTTCCACAATCATAGATACTAAATCTTGAGGGGATGTAACCACGATAATACCGTCCAATGGTAAGGATTGGAATACCGTCATGGCTACGTCTCCTGTTCCTGGAGGCATATCCACGAACAAGTAATCTACATCGCCCCATACTGTATCGGAGAAGAATTGTTTTACCACATTACCTACCACAGGACCTCTCCAAAGGACTGGATCCGATTCATCATCTAATAGCAAATTCACAGACATCACCTTCACGCCATTTTTAGACACGATAGGATACATCAATTTACCATCATCGCTACGCACTTTGTCTTTCAAACCAAATACTTTTGGAATGGATGGACCTGTAATATCTCCATCAAGAATCCCTACAGATTTACCTTTACGAGATTGACTCACCGCCATCAAGCTTGTGACTAAAGATTTACCAACACCGCCCTTACCGGATACAATGCCGATGACCTTTTTCACATGACTTCTATCATTTGTTTTTACTGTCAAATCTACTGGTTGTTGCGTACCGCATCCGCTAGAAGATGCGCAACCGCCGCAACCACCGTTATCTCCACATGCCATTATAAACCTTCTTTCTATATGTCTGAAAGTCCTTAGAACTTTCTTTACCAATATAAGTACTGCCATTCACACCTGTGAATGCATGGTATATCCTATATATCTATAGGTATATTCTTATTATATCATAGGATATAAAAATTTTGTAATACTCTCATATAAGATAAGCGCAACATAGTTATAAGTAACCAAAACAATTACCTTATATATGTTGCGCTCGTAATTCATCTTTATAAAATACATGTGCAGTGGAAATACTTAGTCCCCACAATACTCACGTGTCAATTCTCCAATAATTTGCATGCCTTTGCGGATGTCTTCAAGAGATGGCACAGTATAGCTTAAACGGAAGTGTTGTCCATAGGGAACGCCATCAGCAGCAAAAGCTCCACTTTTCACAATGCCGACTTTTCGCGCAATGGCCTCTTCAAAGAAAGCGTCACAGTCCACATGGTCTGGCAAAGTCATCCATATAAACATTCCTCCCGTAGGTTCTGTTAAATGTACTTTAGAACTACCGTATTGACGAAATGTATCTAACATAACATGGCATTTTTCTTGATACACCTTACATACCTTTTGGATTTGCTCATCATAATCGATATGTTCTAGCAAATGGCTTACTACACGTTGTGTGACTAATGGCATTTGACCATCACAATTATTCTTCATCACTTGGATAGCTTGGATTACTTCGCTTGGACCATACAAAAAACCAACTCGCAATCCTGCAGAAATCGTTTTAGAATAGGACCCTGCATATAGCACACGATTATCCGTATCCATTTCTTTGAAAGTAGGCACTCGCTCACCGCCAAAGCGAATTTCTCCATACGGATCATCTTCGTAAATGAACAAATCATAAGCTTTTGCAATTTCATAAATCGCTTTTCTTCGTCCTAAAGGCATAGTAATACCTGTAGGGTTTTGAAAGTTAGGAATCAGATAGATATATTTACCTTTTCCAGATTTTGCCGCTTTTTCTAGGGCTTCTGGAATCATACCATCCTCATCGGTAGGAATACCTACCGCTTTGGCTCCCACACTACGTACCGCATTAATCGCACTGGTGAAAGTATAGGCATCCATGTACACTTCATCGCCCGCATCACATACTGTACGAGGTACTAGCCCTAAATCTTGGCCTGCCCCGATGGATAATAACAACTGTTGGTTTTTGGTAGGCATGTGATGCACATGTACCAAACGATGCAATGTTTGCTCTGCTAACTTTGCATCTCCTTGCATAGGACCATATTGTAAAATCTCTAATGGATTCGTATGTACAATGTGGTCAAAGGCAGATTGAATTTCCGCTACTGGCACCACTTCACCAGCTGGATTTCCTATCCCAAAACTAATGAACCCAGAAATCCCTGCGCCCCGTTCAAACACATCTCGAATGAAATTAGGTCCTTTACTAATAGACCGTTCTGGCAATACAAATGCCATAAGAATCACTCCTTTTATATTTCTTATTTATTTCAATACTATGGCTATACAATCATAAAACATCAAATATATAATAAAAAAACTATGTATAGGATACGCGTATATAACTGATAGTTACACCATATCCCTCTCAGATATGATAAACAGGAGCAACAGAGTTGCTCCTGTTTTTGCATGTTATATACTATAGCCTACATCATAATTTACACCATAACTTGGCATATATCTGACATACTGAGACAATATAAATCGTATCATCTAGTTTGCTACATGCGCTTGTTCTTCAATAGTTAACAAGCAATCGCCACTTTCAATACGGCTACCTTCACGAACATGGATGACACCTACCACACCAGATACTGGCGCTGTAATAGTAGTCTCCATCTTCATCGCTTCTGTCACTACAAGGGCATCACCTTTTTTCACAGCTTGACCCACTTGTGCCACAATTTTCACCACAGAACCGGATAAAGTAGCACCTACCTCACCAGGTTTGGTTGGATCCACTTTATGACGCACCACGCCTGTTGTTTTAATATGTTTGTCATGAATTTTAATCGTTCTAGGTTGACCATTTAATTCAAACAACACATGACGAGTACCATCTTCATCAGCTTCACTCATTTGAATGTATTTGATTACCAATGTTTTACCTTGTTCGATAGTCACTTCTACGCTTTCACCACGTTTCATGCCAAAGAAGAAAGTTGGTGTATCCAATACACTTACATCAGAATAGTCATGTTTGAACGTGCTATAATCAGCAAATACCTTAGAATATAAGCAGTGAGCAATCACATCTTCATCGGTAGTACCTGCCCCTTTCTCTGCTAGTTCTTTACGAACCGCTTCAAAGTCAACTGATGGCAACATAGCACCAGGGCGACCATCCAATGGTTTCTCACCTTTTAAGACAATTTGTTGTAACCGTTCAGGGAATCCCAAATATGGAGTACCAATGTAGCCTTTGAAGAATTCCACCACAGATTGTGGGAAGTCCAATGTATCCCCTTTGTCGTAGATATCTTGTTCTGTCAAATTATTTTGAACCATGAACAAAGTCATATCGCCAACAATTTTAGAAGATGGCGTTACTTTGATGATATCACCAAATAGCATGCTCACTTCATGATACACACGTTTAATGTCTTCCCAACGCTCTCCAAGACCCACACTTTTCGCTTGTTGTTGTAAGTTTGAATACTGTCCACCAGGCATTTCATGTTGGTATACCGTTGTATTTGGATACGAAGATGTATGATCTACTCCTTTGTAGTATGGACGAATAGAACCAAAGTAGTTGGATGCTTCTTCCATATAAGCTACATTCATAGTTGGTTGACGATCATGTCCAGTCAAACCATAGTACATGGAGCTCATGCTAGGTTGACTTGTACCATTGGCAAAGGCAGAATATGCTAAGTCGATAATATCTACCCCTGCATCTACCGCACGGCCATAGGAGTATATAGCATTGCCAGAACCTTCATGGGTATGTAAGTGAATTGGTAAGTCTACGGCATCTTTTAATGCGCTTACTAAGTTATACGCTGCTTGAGGTTTTAATAAACCAGCCATATCTTTGATAGCTAAAATATTAGCCCCTGCTGCTGCCAGTTCTTTACCCATATTGACATAATATGCCAAGTTATATTTATCACGGCGAGGATCTAAAATATCTCCTGTGTAGCATAAAGCCACTTCTGCTACTTTACCTTGATTACGAACTTCATCGATAGCAACTTTCATATTATCTAAGCTATTTAAGCTGTCGAAAATACGGAATACATCGATACCATTTTTGCCAGCTAATCGGATAAATTCACGCACCACATTGTCCGCATAGCTTGTGTATCCTACGGCATTAGAGCCACGAAGTAACATTTGTAATAAAATATTTGGAACTTGTTCACGGAACATACGTAACCGTTCCCATGGATCTTCATGCAAGAAACGATACGCCACATCAAACGTTGCACCGCCCCAACATTCTAAGGAGAACAAATTAGGCAATCCCTTCGCAACACGACCGGCCACACGAGCCATATCAGCTGTACGCAAACGAGTCGCAAACAAGGATTGATGCGCATCACGCCATGTGGTATCTGTAAACAATACTTTTGGTTGTTCTTGAACCCATTTAGAGAATTTTTCTGGTCCTAATTCATCCAATTTTTGTTTTGTACCTGCTGCTGGTGCACCTGGTACATTAGACGGCATAATGAGAGGTTCAAATGTTGGTACTTCTTCTTTATGTCCATTGTAACCATTGACAGTTACATCAGCGATGTAGCGAAGCAGTTTTGTACCTCTATCTTTAGCGTGTCTTAATTTAAATAATTCTGGGTGCTCATCAATAAAATGAACATTGTAATCCCCAGATTGGAACACTTCATGTTCTAATACATTCACCAAGAAGTGCACATTCGTTTTTACACCACGAATACGGAACTCCCGCAAGCAACGCAACATTTTACGGATAGCTTCTTCTGTGGACAACGCCCAAGATGTAGCTTTTACTAGCAAGGAATCATAGTATGGTGTAATGACAGCGCCTGTGAAAGCATTACCGCCGTCCAAACGAATACCGAAACCACCAGAACTACGGTACGTAATTAATTTACCAGTGTCTGGCATAAAGTTGTTATTTGGATCTTCTGTAGTAATACGACATTGGATAGCTACCCCTTCACAACGGATATTTTCTTGTGCAGGAATTGCCACTGCTTCACTGTGTAAATTGTGACCTTCGGCAATGCGAATTTGCGTATGTACAATATCGATACCTGTGATCATTTCTGTCACTGTATGTTCTACTTGGATACGAGGGTTGACTTCAATGAAATAGAAGTTTCCATCTGCGGTTACCAAGAATTCTACCGTACCAGCGCTGACATAGTTTACATGTTTCATGATTTTCACAGCGGCTGCACAAATACGGTCACGCAAATCACGGGATAAGGCAAAGGCTGGCGCCACTTCTACTACTTTTTGATGTCGACGTTGGATAGAACAATCCCGTTCATGTAAATGTACGATATTGCCATGTTCATCACCGATGATTTGGACTTCGATATGTTTTGGCTCTACAATTAATTTTTCTACGTACACATCATCATCGCCAAAAGCCATTTTTGCTTCAGATTTTGCACGATCATAAGCATCGCGAAGTTCTTCATATTTTGTTACTTCACGCATACCACGACCACCACCGCCATTCACGGCTTTGATCATCAATGGATAGCCATATTTCTCAGCAAATGCTTCTAATTCTGCAAAGTCTTTCAATGGACCATCACTGCCAGGAATCATCGGTATATCTGCTTTTTTGGCTTGAATACGAGCATTTACTTTGTCACCGAACATCACTAAATGTTCTACTTTAGGTCCGATGAACGTAATCCCTTCTTCTTCACAACGTTGTGCAAAATGTGCATTTTCAGATAAGAAGCCATATCCTGGATGGATCGCGTCCACATCATGTTCCTTCGCAATACGAATAATATCTTCAATATCTAAGTATGCATCTACAGGTTTTTTACCTTCCCCTACTAAATAAGATTCATCTGCTTGATTGCGATGTAATGAAAGTGCATCTTCGTTAGAATAAATAGCTACCGTACGGATTCCCATTTCGTTACACGCACGAAGTACACGAATAGCGATTTCACCACGGTTTGCTACTAATAGCGAGCGTATTTGTTTCATCATAATCCCTCCTCAACTTTGCATATTCCAGTATTACTACCATTAGGAATAGACATTTGTATACCTCATTATACTCCTAAACGTTGAAATTAGCTAGATATAAACAGTGGTTATCCAAAATACTAATATACGTTATACTTCATTCCCCAAGAATGTATCTTAGAACCTCATCTTTAAAAGCCTTATCTGGACACCCTGAAGGATGATCTCCCACTCTACTAATTAAACCCTTACCTCTATACTGTATGTCGATCACTGCACTTTGATGTTCTCTAGTAAAGGTCACTCGCAATCGAAACTGAAGATTTTGCATCTCTGTAATAGCAATGTGCGTTAGTTCCATCTTTTTCTCTAATCTCTGCATATATTCTTTCAAGAAATATTCGTATTCAGGAGGATATATAAAGGTTTCCACTACACTGATTTGTTTCGTACTAAAACTACACGAAGAACTAGGTTCTATACCATTACTTTCATGGACTATAGATGGATTCACAACCTTATGTTGTGCCATTACATCTCTTCCTTTTATCGTTTTTATTCGTTGGAATAGTTCGTTCGGAATACACGCATCGATTTTTTTAAAATTAGAAATCTTATGTTTTCCCGTGTAATACACTGTTAGACGACCCTCTTGTTGTTCTGTTTGTATGGTGAGAATCACATGGTACGCATGGTCAGTCACATCTGTAATCGTACAAGGAATATCTCCTGCAACACTTAATACATGTTGAACAATCTGCTTTGCCGCCATACTCATACTATTCCAGTCGCATGTCACGCATCTTCGTAGTTCATCCTCTGTAACCACTGTGGTTTTATGCTTACCAATAGTACTATCAATCATGCCTTCACCCATAAATTCGTTTGTGGGTCTTTGGGTAGGCGTATTAGAATTAGTAATTACGGTATTCGGTATAGGTGCATCTATTCTTGTAGGTATACTTTTATCCATACTACTCTGTGTATAGAGTCGTATTCCTCCATCCATGGCGAGATTTCTAGGCATGTCCACTAAATACAACTGGTTCGAGCTTCGTGTAACACCCGTATAAAACCATTGGAATGTCTCCCGATTTCTAAACCCACGTTTTAAATTACAATCTAAAAATACCGTATCCCACTCACTACCTTGAGATTTATGACAGGTGATAGCATAACCGTATTTTACTTGCAAGGCATTGACGTATTTATCCGACAAGAGTAACTCGGTAATTTTTTGATGTCGCGCTCGTTTACTTTTCTTGCTCGCCTTGGCAATCTCGTCACTATGGCGTATCATAAAATCTTTATATAGAGCTTTCCGCTCAATTTTCGTTAAACCTTTTTCTTTTGAAAGTAATACGGTTTCTAAAAGTAACAGGCTATGTGACTTATCCCCAAATGAAACTATAACATCTCTAAAGAGCAACTGAACTTCTTCTTCTCCCATTTTAACCTTACGAACAATACGATTCCCAACTTGTTCTACCCTAGCAAAGTCGCCATTTAGCAAATAATCATCACCTATGCTAGTATTCATTATAATCATCAACCGATCACCTGCTGTAATCTCTTGGTGTTGTGGAAATAATTGCTCTCGAATCAAACGATTATATATGTCTACGGTAGCATTGGAATAGGCTATTGCTACAACCTTGTCTAACCCCTTTTTCTTCACAGCATCCATATAATTAGAAATAAATTGTCCATGCGGGATTTTTTTTACATCTTGTGAGTGCTCTTCTATCAGCAATTCATTAAACCGTTGCTGCTTTAATTTTTTCCGTATATACGTAGCCACCTGTAAGATACCACTATCTTGTTTTTGTCTGACAACCGATTGCAAGGCATATATCTGAATTTTATCTATCCCTTCTAAATAAGGACATTCTTTATAAATATCGTCTACAGTGAGGGCCGGAGAGTGGTTCATGCCCACTGGTGGCAACTGATACATATCTCCAATAAAAATTACTTTTCGTGTATTTTCTTTAAAACTAGGTTTAATATACTCCAATAGATCATGCAATAGTTTACCAGATCCAAACTTTAACGTTTCATTATCTACTTCTATATTTCCTATTAAGGAACTTTCATCCACAATATACACTTTAGAAATATCATCTTCATTAAACTTTAAACGGAAATGAAGTACCCAATCGGACTCACCCACAACTTGAGCCTTTAAAAAATTATTCTCCACATTGCGCTCTTTGTTTTCTACTTCTACTACCTCATGAAAGTTATAAATTTCAGAATGAATGGTAGATGCAGCATAACCACTTTTTGTAGTTAAAACTTTAGCAGCCTTACCTGTTGGAGCTATTAAAGAAACCTGTCTTTCCTTGGCAAATAAATACTTAGCCACACCTTGCATCAAAAACGTTTTACCAGAACCTGCACAGCCTTGTAAGATGAAAACACTCTTTGAGTCATCATTTAAAAATTTAGAAATAGATCGTACGAATCCTAACTGATCTTCATTTAGTACATAACCTGTATACTCTCTTAATAAAGCCTTATATTCTACTTCTTCATTATAAATTGCTACATCCATAATACTCCTCTAATCTCTCAATGACTGTTAACGCACCCTTCCAGCGTTTTGCCTCAATAGAGTCCACTAATCTTGAAATCTTACTTATAATATCTTTGCTAGAAATACAACTTACCCCTTCGCTTGCATGATTAATCGTATTTCTCAGATCTTTAATTTCATGATACTCCATTATAAACTGCAATGATTCCTCTTTTGTAAGGTCGGTATAGGCCGCACCTTGCTTCAACATTCCATAATAGAGTAACCCTTTGTCAAAGCTTTGTCGCATATATTCATCTTCTGCAACTTGAGATACTATATCTTGTTCCATAGGAAGAGGAAACTCTTGCAACATTGCTACTTCTGAAAAAGACATAAAAATGCACTGCAACATACCTCCGACTGTTCTGCTCTGATTATACAAAAACCGACTATATGTCGGACATTGTGGTAGTTTCTCTTGCTTTTTATGAATGTTTTTCAAATATGAATTGATTTCAGTAAATGCTTCACTAAATACAGTGATATCTTTTATATGGCATATCTCTTTCAATAATCGTTGTCCAAACCTAGATGGAGTTCTTTTTTTCTCTACTAATCTATCTAACAATCGCTTTGCCTCTATACATTGATATATCAATTTGTATATCTTAGATTCTTCAATATCTAATCCCTGTAATAATTCATCTATATCCCGTTTTGATTTTACATTACCTATATTAGTACGCAAAAATTTAATGACATTCTGAGGCACAGATAAGTCTATTTTATGCTTATACTCTTTAGAAAATTTATTTGGTAATGTAGAATCTTTTTTCGTATAAGACATGACAAAAGACTCTTCATAACTTCGCTTTAACTTT
>NZ_RQVH01000026.1:0-17407 GCF_003992185.1 Veillonella sp. CNR 79/14
AGAACTTTAGTGATTGCTGCTGTTAAAGTAGTTTTACCATGGTCAACGTGACCGATAGTACCAATGTTAACGTGTGGTTTATTACGTTCGAACTTTGCTTTTGCCATTGTTAAAATAGCCTCCTTCATTACAAAAAAACTAATTACCTTTATTATATATGATTAAATAGAGAAATACAAATACACTTTACTTATTTTATAGGAATTACAGGTGCTTTCATTCCACTTATCGGATATTTCTGTGAAAGCCTAACCTCTGTTCCTCATTACATTTTATATAAGTAATTCAACATATATTCCGAGAACATACTATATAGGCGGCACAATATAGTATTCTAGCGCATAACTTACAAATATCTCAGCATATATTCTAAAATAATTTGCACAATACCAGTACCTAGCAATAATAGAAATACTTTCATTAGGGTACTTTTAATAATACGAGCCATCAGGGATAGATTCATGTAGAAAATCCAGATGGCCACTGCAAAGAAAGCCCCTATGAAGAGCCAAATAAGTTCCATACCGTAGGATGTTGCTAGGAAAAAACCTGTCCCAAAAAACGGCAACAAGAGCACGCCTAATACTACGCCATATACATTGGTGATGACCTTGCCGTAGATGAATCCTTTCACCACATCTGTCCAAGTCGCCTCACCTGTTGTCAATTTGTATAAGCCGAAGAAAATCGCACTGTTAAACAAAATGGACACCGCTTGAAATAGGAAAAAGACGATGGCCAAACCTATGATAATGGCCGACCCTAAGGCGTCAATCTCACGATAATAGGCAGGCATGAAAAAGCCTACCAACGGCAGTACTAAAGTAGCCACCAATAAACAGAATACCACTTCCAGACCAAAATAGGTAAGTAAACCTTTTTTTATCGTTCCATGCTCTGCAATTTGATCAAATCCCCTACTCTTAGGGTGCCAAATTAATTCTTTTAAATCATTAAACCATGTTGTCATATGTACCTCGTATTCTTAATACATAATGGTGCAACTCTATCTCATTTTACATAGAGTTGCCATATTTCTATATCTTCATTATACAAAGTCAAACTAGGAATTTCAATGTATATCTAATTTCGGACATAAAAAAATCCCCACCTAAGTGAGGTTATTGGTGGCGGCACACGGATTTGAACCGCGGACACACCGGGTATGAACCGATTGCTCTAGCCAACTGAGCTATGCCGCCAAGTATATGGAGCTAGTGACCGGGATTGAACCGGTGACCTTATCCTTACCAAGGATACGCTCTGCCGACTGAGCTACACCAGCACTATTCAATCACTAACGAATTAACATGGTTGCGGGGACAGGACTTGAACCTGCGACCTTCGGGTTATGAGCCCGACGAGCTACCAACTGCTCCACCCCGCGATGAAAATGGTGGAGGGAGAAGGATTCGAACCTTCGAAGTCGAAGACGGCAGATTTACAGTCTGCTCCCTTTGGCCGCTCGGGAATCCCTCCAAAAAAATGGAGCTGGCGATAGGAATTGAACCCACAACCTGCTGATTACAAGTCAGCTGCTCTACCGATTGAGCTACGCCAGCACATTTACATACATATTATATATGTCTTTATGTAGTTTGTCAAGAACTTTTTTCTACTCCGTAGTCCTGTTCTTGACTACTTTGATATAATACCACATTTATGATTCCTAACGCAAGTGTTTTATAAAAAATTTTTTAACTTTTTTCAGAAAATTTTGTCATACCTCTCAAACAATACATTATAACACCACTTTGGATAGGAATAGGTTCGTTCTTTATTACATTTATTACTGACATATCAAAAAATTTACCCTTATTATATAGAGCTTGCCGTTACAACAGTAGTATTTCACAACAAAATATGGTATACTAAATATTAAAAAAGAAGAGCCATCAACGTGTGAACGGCGTTAGGCTTATCTCAAGAAAGTTTGAAATGAAAATGTGCCTAACGTATTAAGGTGACCAGACCTTATTCGTTAGGCTTTTTCATTACTTATATAGTAAATCTAAAAGTGCTATGATCAGCATAGCAATTTGTATCAGTAAAGATAATATTGCAAGCCTCTTCATAGTATCACCTCCCTCCTACAATGTAGGAAGAGATGAACCTAACAATACGTTAATAACCCTTCTAATAATATTATTATACTATAAATTCCTCAAATCGTTAATTTTTTAAAAGATCAAAATCTCTAAGGAACGCAATTACGAGTAGTAGCCTTATGGCGTTGCTATATCAAATTTATACAAACACAAGAAGAGCACGGCGCACCCCCCCAAGCGACGCAATTTTGCGTAGTAGCCTTGTGGCTTTCTCTTACTGACTATATCACACAAATGTAAGAAGACCGTAACACACCCCTGAACAAGCATAACCACTGTATAGCTTGAGAAGGGGTGTGTTACGGTCTTCACTTTATATAGTTTAATTAAGAAAGCCACAGGCTACATAGCCGAAACAAGTTCGCTTTTCTTTTGGTTGGACAACAATATTTCTCTAATGAATGTATCATCCAATGTAAACAACAAATAGGTATGTTCTAGTACTGGATGGCGATAGCCATACACTACACCTTTACTACTATCATGATAATTAGCAGGTTCTTCAAAATCTGGCACTCCGTAGAGATAGAGCAGTAAATATTTAGAATCTCCTAATGAAATGCCGCGTTTCGTCGTACCAAGCGATGAGTTGATCATGACACGAGTGATTTCGTGTTCCTTGTTATATGCGATTACTACATCCTTATAGCCTAAAAATTCCTGACCATACAGCTTGCCTCTTTCTTCCCAAGATCGATTTGGATCATTGGTAAAGGTATCACCTAATCGGTATCCCATCAAAGAGAAATCTGATTCTGTCATAGTATTAGGCTTAAATGTTTCTAATGTAGTGGCTGGTATAGCAAAACGAGGCCAGTCATGACCCGCAATCATTCCCAAATGCGTGACTTTCCCCTGCTTCAATGAAAGCCATACATAACCCACAGAACTGTTAGAACCTGCTAAAGAGTCACTAGTATAAGTATTCTTCACCAACTGTGAAAACTCCTCTTTTTGAATAGAGGATTTTTTATTTTCTGTTATAGTTTTTTCTTTACCAATTACGCCTTCATATAGCCACAACAAAGAACCATCTATATTATCCCGCCACATAGCTCGCGGTGCACCCCAAGCAAAGAGCACTTCACTACGTGTTGCCCCTACATGAACATCTTCATGTAAGAAAATACTAGGCTTATCTGTCCACAATAACTCAATGGGGTATTTAGAAGCTTTAGAAACTTTAGACTTTTTTGCATCTTCCGTATCTTCTACCGCCTTGTTAGACTCACTAGATGCCTTCTGTTCCTCTTTACCATTGGTCTTGTTATCTTTAGATACTTTAGTTTCCTTAGCTTTCTCAGCGCTACCTGTTTCTAGCGTACTTTCCACAGCGGAATCCACATCCGACATATTATCAGCATGTGTTTCAACAGCTTTTTGTTTACCTATAGCCTCTAGCTTTTCTTTCAGTACATCCACATCTGGAAATACCCACGGTTCATGTTGTTTCCCCTCTACACGAGCTTTTGCTTCCCCTGCAAGGGCTTTCACAAATGTATCTGTAATCACAAGAGGGGGCACTCGTTTAGCTGTAAATGCAGTTCCCACTAGATCAAGTTGTTCTGCTTCACCTTCCTGAAAGGAAGCTTTCTTCTCTTTTATAAATTTTCTAAGAGCCAACTCTTCTGACATCCGTGTAGTGTCAGCACTGGTATTGATAGATACCTCATAACCCAGTACAGCCTGTGGCTGTAACACCACTATTCCTGCTATTACCATTGCCCCTAGGGCAGCTTTCCAATTAGCTTTCATTGTTACGTCGCTCCTCTAATTTTTCTTTCACCCAAGTAATCCAAGGTGAAAGCCCTGCTTCCTGGGTGCAACTCACCTGAAAAATAGGCACACCTGGTTGTAAGGAGTTAATATCCCGTATGGCCTCATTCATTTTAAATGGTACATAAGGCAATAAATCAACTTTGTTCAGCAATACTGCTGCTGACTCTTTAAAAATCAAAGGATATTTTAATGGCTTATCTTCCCCTTCTGTAATAGAAAGAACAGTCACTTTCATATCTTCACCGATGAAAAATTCTGCTGGGCATACTAAATTGCCTACATTTTCAATGATGATTAGGTCCAACGCATCCAAATCTAGTTCAGCAATAGCCTCACGAATCATATTCGCATCTAAATGGCAACCTCCGACCGTATTAATTTGAATCACTGGTACACCTGTGGCATGAATGCGCTCCGCATCTTTATCCGTGAACAAATCACCTTCAATAACAGCAATCCGATAGTCCTTGGACAACGTTTGCAAAGTCGCCTCTAATAGGGACGTTTTACCCGCCCCTGGTGATCCTAATAAGTTCATCACCAAAATGCGTTTATCTTTAAATTGTTTTTGTAGTATTTCTGCAATGGCATCATTTTTAGCCAATACATTTGTCATTACTTGTACTTCCATGATACTCCTTTAATCCATATCGATGGATGCCACACGCAATTCACGACCTTGCAATTCTTCTACAGCAAAGCTATTACAGTGTGGACATACATGGCGATATCGGTCCATTGAAAACTCTTGATGGCAATCTAAGCAACGCCCTTTCATAGGAATCGATTCTATCTCTAGCTTCGCTCCTTGTGCCGCCGTTCCTTGTGTCACTGCATCAAAGCAAAAATGCAACGCTTCTGATTCTACCCCAGATAAAGCACCAATTTGTACTTGTATGGCATGTATGATACTGCCTTCATTAGCTTTCAATGTATCTAGTGCCACATCTACAATCCCCTCAGCAATGGCCATTTCGTGCATAATATGCCTCATATAATCCTTCTAACATCATAGTAGTAGTCACAGAGCCAACCCCGCCTGGTACAGGTGTAATCGCAGATACTACTTCACTAGCAGAAGCAAATTCCACATCACCTACGGTTTGTCCATCTAGGTCATTAATTCCCACATCAATCACTACACACTCTGGCTTCAACATAGAGCCGTGCACCATATGTGCTTTGCCAACCGCAGCAATGACCACATCAGCTTGTGCTAGTTCAGCTCCTAAGTTTTGCGTTCTGGAATGGCAAATCGTTACTGTCGCATTACGTTCTAGTGCCAACAACGCCACAGGTTTACCCACCACTTGGCTACGGCCTAGAACCACTACTTTTTTGCCTGCTAGTTCTATGCCATAATGGTCGATAATCGCCATGCAAGCCTTTGGTGTACACGGCACATACCCACCTTTGCCAGAGCTAACTAGCCCAATGTTATGCGTCGTCAATCCATCTATGTCTTTTGCTGGATCTAACGCATGAATCACCGCTTCACTGTCGATATGTTTCGGCATTGGCATCAACGGCAAGACACCATAAATTCTTTCATCAGTATTGAGTCTATGAATCACTGCTTCTACCTCTTCTTGGGTAGCTGTTTCTGGTAATTCTACTAATTCAGTGCCAAAGTTTGCCCCTTTCGCCACTTTTTCCATGAACGTAGCATACATTTTGGCTGCACTATCGTCACCCACTAGTAAAATACCTAGGGTAATAGTGATACCTTGGTCTACTAGCACTTGCATCTTCTCTTGTAACACAGCCTTACGGGCCTGTGCTACTGGTTTTCCTAATAACTCTATCATGGTATCCTCACATTCAGAATCTCATATTACATCAGTATGTCATACCTATCCGTATGTACATACACATCCTATCAATATTACCGGCTAAAATGGACCGTAATCGATTCACCTTGTTCCAAGGTACTGCCCACCGCCTCATCTTGAGAAATGGCATAGCCCGTACCATTCGGTTTAAACGTCAATCCTGCTTCATGAACCCAATCGCGGACCTCCCCATAGGCATGTCCCACGAAGTTTGGCACAATCACAGAGCCATCTTTATTACGATGCACCGCCAATACATTCGTTCCACCTTTTGACTTATCTTTGTCACTGTGTTTACTACGAGTCGGTGAAAGCTTATAGTACCGCACTAATTGTGACATCACATCTTGGAATACAGGAGCCGCAATTTGACTACCATAGTAAGTACCTGCTGGATCATCAATCACAACTAATGCTACAAATTGGGCATCTTCTACCGGTCCATAACCAATAAAGGACGCAATATAACGACCGTTCAAATAGCCTCCATGTTCAGCATCTAGTTTTTGCGCCGTACCAGTTTTACCAGCAAATTGATAGCCTTCTACATACGCCTTATGTCCACCACCTTCGGAGACTTCTTTCTCTAAAATATCCGTAATCTGTTTGGCAATACTTTCAGGTATCGGTTGACCTTGCTCCACATCTTGTGCCTCTTTATAAATCGTTCCATCTGGATTGACAATGGATTTGATAATATGAGGTTTCATCATTTTACCGCCATTAGCCAGTGCTCCAAAGGCTTGTACCATTTGTAACGGAGTCACCGCAATCCCTTGTCCGATGGACATAGTCGCCGTATCTAGTTTACTCATCGTCTTCGGATCAAAAAGGATACCATCCCCCTCAGCCGGTAGTTCAATCCCTGTCGCTTTACCAAAACCAAAGCGTTTTACATAATCCGTCAAAATCTCTCCACCTGTAGTCGTACCCAAGTACACCATACCTGTGTTGATGGAATATTTTAGAATATCTAGTAAGCGAACTTTACCACTACCTTTACCGTCCCAGTTTTTTATCGTATGCCCATCGATTAGAATGGTGCCCGTATCATTGTACACTGTATCTAGTTGCCACTTTCCAGCTGCCAGAGCGGAGGCGGCAATAATCGGTTTGAACGTAGATCCTGGTTCATAAATACTCACCACCGCATTATTGCGATAATCTTCAAATTTTAATTTATTTACGTCCGATGCCATGCCTCGATTTTTATTGGCCATCGCAAGGATTTCCCCTGTTTTGGGATCCATAATAATCATCGCTGCACTACGAGCCTTTGTGTCTATCATCGCTTTATCTAAGGCCCGTTCGGCAATAAACTGCACCGTTGTATCAATGGTAAGATTCACCGATTTTTCTTGATCTGGTAAAAACTGAGATTGTACGGACTCAAAGACGGGGCGACCAGCTGTATCGTTGTAAATGCTGACTTTCACCTCATTACTGCGAATCACATCATCTAACGCTGCCTCAAGCCCTGCCTTACCTTCTGCATCGGCTTTCCCATCTTCATTGAATCCCACAAATCCAAGAACTGGCGCTAGCAATGTATCATTTGGATAATAGCGTCGACTTTCCTTGTGCAAAGTAATAAAGTTGAACTTGGCTTCCTTGATAGCTGCTTCTATACCATTGGAGTTCGGCACATCTAAGAGACGATCAATCCACACAAAAGCAGTGTCTTCATTCAATTTTTTTATAATTTCCTCTCTGGAAATACGCACATACGGTGCTAATACATCTGCCACTTCTTCCGGCGTTTTTTTAGCTACTACTCGCATCATGGTTGGGTCTGCGCTAACAGAGTTAACTGTTACACTCAATGCCAAGGGGTTGCCATTGCGGTCAAAAATAGTTCCCCGTGGAGATTGTAAAACTCTATCTGTTAAAAATTGATTAGAAAACCGTTCAGAATAGGTATCTTTTGCCACAATCTGTACATAGGTATATCGCAATATAATTCCTAATGATATAAAAAATAGAACTAAGAACCACGAACCGGCATTCAAATTTAATCGTTTTCTTGCTGCTTGCACTTTCATGCATGGTACTCCTTTTTCTTTACTCGTTCGTATTTAGCCATTCCTGCCTTATGTAAGGCTTCTGGTGTATTGGGAATATCTCCCGCTTGTACTCTCTGTAAGAGAGTCTGCATTACTTCCTTCGTATAAGGTGCTACTAAATTGGGCAATGTGCGATCATAGCACAAATCCTTCGTGTGTACAGGCATCTGTTTTGCCATATCCATCATGCGTGTTCCATACTGGACTGTAGGTTCTGCATCTTTCGTGCCTCCTCCTAATACATCTGCCACACCTAGGGTTTTTAGATAGTCCACAGCCTCCACTAGATCCTTGGTTTCTCTAAATAAATTTTCATGAGATTCCTTCTGCAACCATTTACGTAAATCTGCAGAACCATTGGACACATAAAAGTGAAACCGCATATGTCGCTCTACAAGCCATACCACAAGATTTACAAATTCTTTAGCATAGCCTAAACGGGTCAAGATATTTCGTGCCATAGTGGCACCCACCCTATCATGATTACGATCCGTAATGCGCCCATTGTGAAAGCCTCGAACTCCTTCCATACCTTTCCCTACATCGTGGAGCAAAGCAGCCCAACGCAATACTAGATTCGGCGCCACCCTTTTTACTACTGCTAAAGTGTGGCACCATCCATCATGTACGTGGTGCTCTGGTGCTTGCGGTAAATCCACTAGATGAGTTAGCTCTGGCAATATAGGAATCCGTCGAGACTGACCCTCTATCGTTTGTTGGCAACATTGCTCATTTAAATGACTGCGCACCAACGCATCTAAAGCGAGATCTACATACTCACTAAGTAACATTTTTTCAATTTCTATACGCACTCGTTCTAAAGATAATCCTTCCACACGATATAGGTTCGGCTCTATGCCCGCCCAGGTGGCAGGATCAATAGAAAAGCCTAATTGTCCTGCAAATCGACATAATCGGAACATGCGCAACGCATCTTCTTGAAATCGCTCTTGGCTAGATCCAATGGTACATAAACGGCGTGCCACAATATCTCGTAAACCGCCTACTTCATCACGGACCTCACCACTTTCAGTAAGAGCAAGACCATTGATCGTAAAATCTCGCCGCTGTACATCCTCTAAAAACGTAGAAGGAAATTGTACTGCCACTGGTCGATGACTATCTTCACCATATTGTTCACTTCGATAAGTTGCTACTTCATAGGTATCATCACCCTCTGTAACCACAACCACCCCAAAGGAGGCGCCTACTACATTCGTCGTAATAAAGCCCTCAGTTCGTAGTACGTCGATGACCACCTCCGGCATAGCGGAAGTGACAATATCATAATCGTGAGGAATACGTCCCATCTGTATATCTCGCACCGCACCACCCACAATATACGCTTCATAATGCGCTGCTTGTAAGGTCTGCAAAATGCGCAGAGCTCCTTTGTAGATAGAAGTCTCTTTGTATGCTTCCATGCCCATACTTACACCTCTCTATTTCTGATGGGCTAACCGATTCGTGATATCCACACCTGTTTTAGTTTTCGCCAAACCGCCTTCACTCGTTTCACGAAGCGCTTCTGGTAAAGCCCGTCCAATGGAATCCATCGCTCCAATCACTTCATCTGCAGGAATGCGACTACGCAATCCTGCCATAGCCATTTCTGCGGATGCCAACGCATGCACTGCATAGATTCCATTTCTTTTCACGCAAGGCACTTCCACCAGTCCTGCCACAGGATCGCAAACTAAACCTAAGACATTTTTCATACATAGAGTCATAGCCGTTACCACTTCTTCCGTAGTGCCGCCCATCATCGCTACAGCACAAGCAGAAGCCATAGCAGCCGCTGTACCCACTTCGGCTTGACAACCACCCACAGCCCCCGCTACACAGGCTTGATTTGTCACTACATTACCTACACCAGCTGCCGCTAAAAATCCATTCACATACGCTTCCTCATCGCATTCGTAGACTTCTCCTACCGCTTGCATCACACCTGGTAAAATACCACAGGCTCCTGCTGTAGGACATGCCACAATGCGGAACATCTTTGCATTTGCTTCATTCACAGAAATAGCATAACGTAGTGCCCGATAAGCTAAATCGCTTAAAAAAAGAGGTTGTCTTTCATCTAATTGTTTCGCTTGCCCTCCAGACATACCACTCTTACTTTTTCTTGTGTCAGCGATGCCATCACGAACAGATTCCTTAAAAATCTGAATGCGGCGTCGTATCTCCGCTATGACTTCCTCTTTCGTAGAACCCGTACTTTCTATTTCTGAACGCAAGACCACTTCGGAAAAAGAAATACTTTCACGATCAGCCAAGCGAACAATGTCTTCAATTGTATCGTATAAATAACTCATAGTATCCTCTATTCCAATGGTTCAAAATACATAACCGAGGAAATGCCCGGCACTTCTTTAATTTGCTGCAATGCCATTGCATCTACATCAGAGTCCGTAGAAATAAGCATGACTGCCTCTGACCCTTTTCGCTTACGGAACACCCGCATGCTAGAAATATTAATTGTTTCTAGCCCCAAAATATGTGTGACCCCAGCAATAACACCCGGTTGATCTGTATGAAAGACAATGATTTGATGCTCTTCCCCAGTAATATCTACATCGATACCATCAATATTGGTCACTGCCACACGACCTCCACCGAGGGATGACCCTGTAACAGACATGTGTTTTCCATCTTTACCGTACATATTGAATCGAACTGTATTAGGATGGCCTGCATCTACTTCTGATTCAATAAAGGTATACTGAAAGTTCTCACGTTCTGCTATCTCCAAGGACTCACGAATACGTGCATCATCTGCATCCATTCCCAGCAATCCTGCCACCAGAGCACGGTTTGTACCATGTCCACGATAGGTCTTGGCAAAAGAACCATATAAGGTCATAGTGACACTGTCAGGGCGCTCACGAAAAATAGACAAAGCCATCTTTCCCAAACGCGCCGCCCCTGCTGTATGTGAACTAGACGGACCTATCATAACGGGCCCAATAATATCAAATATACTACTCAAAGTAGGTACCTCCTATTATCTATGTAGGAATATGTTATGTATTATTATCTGTACCTTATATCATACCATATTTGGGGCCTTCTCGTAAAAGAATAGTACCATAGAAAAAGCCTAACGCATTAAGGTGTACAAGATCTTATGCGTTAGGCTTTTTCATTAATTGTTTATAAGCAACTGCTTTTCAATTTCTAATATATTTGGAAAAATTAATCGTATCCCTTTTCTTTGTAATGCCAAAACTTTACGAGCTTTCTTTTCTAATTCTTTCTCTAGTCGCCCATCAACTCTAACAGGCTTATGATAAATAGCATCTATATATTCATTTTTAACATATGAAATACTAACTGGACACATATTTTGAATTAGAAACGCTTTTTCATGCCCTAGTACTTTTCCAAATAAAATGGTATCACATTTTCCATATTTATTAATTTTCGTATCATATATTTTTTGAAATTTATCTATTTGTGAAGAAAAGGGTATCATCCAATATAAATTAGTCGACACATCTAAAAAAGCATAAAAACATGGTCTATCATGTGCTTGACCATCTATAGTTTCCTTATTTTTCATTAAATATGGATCTGGAAAATCTACAAAATATTGATCGTTTATATAATAAAAGTGACCTGTTTTCATAAACCCTCCCTAAAAAATAGACTCCATTCTTTCGAATGGAGTCTACATATTTGAGCTCGAATACTTATTGAGTCGCATATCGAGTAGCGACAACCATTTGAACTTAATCTTATTTTAGTTGCTTATTAAGTAACAACAATGATTTGAGATAGTACTCTCTACACCCATAGTATACTCGTTAAAAAAGGTGAAGTCAACACTAACCTTTTTTCCAAAAGAAATGCATTTAGCATTATCAGTTTTGTTGCGTTCCATTCTATCTACATCACGAAAACACAAGAAGAGCACGGCGTGTCCCGAACAAACAGAATATAATACTGTTTGAGAGGGAGATACCGTACTCTTCCTGTTACATTATTCAGTTAGCAACGTCTATATAGCCACATAAAATCTTATGCTTTTTCGTTTAAACGTTTAAACAATTCAGCAATTTGTGCTTGTTGTGTTGCTGCTAATGCTCGCAATTCTGCAATTTCATCTTTTTGAGCACTATTTTGTACTTCCAATGCAGATACTTTATCTTGCAATGTGTAAGATGCACTGATTGGTCCTTGACGGAATGTGTCTTTCACTGCTGTTTCATCTGCACGAGAACCAAATTTCCAAGTTACGCTAGCATTTGCCATCGTTTCGCTACTGCGACCATTGAAAGATGCACCTACATGGAATAAAGTAGATTCATTTTTATAATGGTTCACACCTAATGCTAAAGCACTAGATCCTTTGTAATGACCTACACCTGCAGAAATTTGAGTTGGCTCCAATGGATCGTATTGGATTGTTTGTAAACCAGCCAATGCTGCTGCTTGAGCTCCAGAACGGTTCACGCGATTACCTACTTCAGCTACTGCATTCGCTACTCCTTTTAATTGAGATACATTCACTGCATCTGTATCACCAACACCTGGTGCTACATTAGTAATTCTGTTATTGCCATTATCTAAACCATTATTTGTCAAGGAAACAGGTTGTTTAGTTTTATCAGCTGGAGTTACTTTGATACCATTTCCATCCATTTTAGTAGAAGAACCATCTTTACCAGTAGTTGTTACACTATCCAATTTCAAGTCACGATTCACGTCTACTTTTACATATGTAGTAGTTACTGTAGCACCATCTCTATCTGGTTTAGCATCTACTACCATAGATACAGTGGTATTATCACCGTTCGCAAATTTTACGTTATCCTTAGGGTTCACTCGTTCATACGTTTTTTCCTCAGTGCTGAAGGCTTTATCTGTAGAGCCGATACCGATGTCCCAACCAGATTTTTGGATAGCTGTAGCTACAGAGTTACCTGTTACATACCCATCACCATCATTTCTTACTGTGTCTGTTGGTTTGATTGGAAGCTCTTCTTTCATGGCTTTGCCAGTTTTAGGGTCTTTTTTATAGATTTTACCATCTGCACCACGTACACCCTTAACTTCTTTACCATCTGCACCAGTAATGATTACATTATTTGTTACACGACCTTCTTTTAAAGATACATTAATTTGACGAGTACCATCTTCTAATGTTTTACCAGTTACTTGTACACCATTATCACCTTTGAACTCTACCTTATTAGCATTACGAACTTGTTCTGTATAACCATTATCTTTGGCAGCTACTACGAAGCCCATGTTTTGTAAATCCCCAACAGTAGCTACATTATTAGGATTAGAGTTTGCAAAGTTTACAAGACCTGCTTTATCAGCATTCTCTGGTTTTGCCACAGGTTTTTGTTCATCTACATTAGGTTTTGGCTCACCATTTACTAAATCATCAGCTTTATACCAGTTACCATCATTACCCTTTTCAAGAATATCACCAGCTTCATTTTTTGTAACCAATGGGCTTGGTGCAGGTGTGGCATCCTTTTTTGGTTGTCCATTAGGTTCTACTTGATTTGCTGGGTACCATTTACCATCATTTGCTAATTTTACATCATCAGCCGGTTTAAAAGTCTCTGCACCATTAGCTACATTACCTAATTGTGTTGGGCTATTTGTAGGTGTTTTACCTTTTTCAGGAGCTGGATTTACCAAGGATGTTTTTAATGGATTTGCTTTTGGATCAATTGGTTTAATTACTGTACCATCTTCTGTAATAGGTTCACCTTTATCATTTGTTCCCACTGCTGGTTTACCCTCTGAAGTAATAGGTTGACCTTTTTCATTTACTGGATAGAAGTTATCACCAATTTTAGATACTGGTTTTCCATCTTTATCTGTGTATGTAATGGGAAGGCCTGTTACATTGTATGTTACATCGCTAGATTTACCATCTTTAGACGTCGTTACTACTGCTGTTGTATTGGCACCATCTACAAAGTTAACAGTGTCATATGGTTTCACAAAGTCACGTGCTTCACCATTGTTTTTCAAATTCCAGCCTGCATTTAATACGTCACCTACAGTAGCTGCATTGTTAGCAATTTTCGGCAATTCTTCTGCTGTTGGGCCTTCAGAATCTGTAGTTGGAGCAGTTGTACCTGGTTTCGCACCTGGTAAATTGCCTGCTACATTCGTGATATTAACTGGATCGTTATTGTCGCCTTTACCTACTTTTAAGCCATCTGCTGTTGGAGCTAAGTTAACTTTATTGCCAGCCCCATCATTTAAATCAAGAGTTTTAAACTCTGGGTTATCTACTGTTTTGAAAGTAAATTTATTTGGAGTGCTGTGATCAATTTCAATATTTTTACCAGCATCAAACGTTACTTTTGTACTAGGTTTAACGTTATCATCTGCACCAATTGTTTTACCATCTTTTTCCGCAGAAGCAATCCAATAGGAATCATTAATAGCTTTTGCCACTGTATCTACAGTTGCCACTTTACCTTTATCTGCATCTGCAACTTTTGGCGCACCATTTTCATTAGTAATATCGCCTGCATCTACCGTGATATTACCGTCTTTATCTTTTTTAAGACCATTGCCAAGTTTTACATCAAATTTTACAGTGGATACTTTATTATCTTTTGTTTCTACTACAGCTGTTGTACCTTCACCATCGATAAAGTTTACAGTGTCATATGGTTTAACAAAATCTTTAGCATCTCCATTGTTTTGCAAGTTCCAACCTGCATTTAATACATCTCCTACAGTAGCTGCATTATTTGCAATTTTCTTTGCATCTTCCTCTGTTGGACCTACACCAGTTGTAGTTGGAGCTTCTGTACCTTTTTTCGCACCTGGTAAGTTACCAGCTACATTATCCAATGTAGTTGGAGATTTTGTTCCTTCTGGTCCATTAATACTTGTTTTGATTGGACCTGTTACAGGATCACCAGAACCATCTGGATTTTTGCTAAAGATTGGGTTACCTTTTTCATCTTTTTTACCAGTAGGATATACACGGTCACCATTTTCATCTGTATACACAACAGGAGCTGCTGCGTTATTGGCCACTGCTTGATCGTTCACATCCACAGTAATTGTACGTACACCATTTTCATCTGTTTTACCAGAAACAGTAGCACTACCTGTACCTACGAATTTCACTTCATTAGCATTTTTTACAGCTTCAGAGTATGGCTTACCTAAATCACCTGTTGTTTTATCAGCAGATACAACCCATCCCATGTTACGTAAATCACCTACAGTGGCTGCTGTATTATCACTTACTGTTGGAGCAGATCCATCTTTTGGCTTAGATAAATCAACTAGACCTTTTTTAGCATCTGGAGAATCTGGTGTTGTTTCAGCATATGGTTTTAAACCAGATGTCACATTAGTAATATTAGCAGGTTCGTTATTATCGCCTTTACCTAATTTTAGACCATCCGCTGTTGGAACTAAGTTAACTTTATTGCCATCTTTATCTTTTAAATCAACACCTGTAAACTCTGGCTTATCTACTGTTTTAAAAGTAAATTTATTTGGAGTGCTGTGATCAATTTCAATGTTTTTACCAGCGTCAAAAGTTACTTTACCGCTAGGGTTAATTTTATCGTCTGTACCAATTACTTCGCCATCTTTTTCTGCAGATGCTGTCCAATAAGAGTTATTAATAGCATCTGCTACATTACCTGCAGTAGCTACTTTATCTTTATCTGCATCTTCCACTTTTGGGGCACCATTTTCATTTGTAATATTGCCTGCATCTACGCCGATATTACCGTCTTTATCTTTTTTCAAACCTGTGCCAAGTTTTACATCAAATTTTACAGTGGATACTTTATTATCTGTTGTTTCTACTACAGCTGTTGTACCTTCACCATTGATAAAGTTTACAGTGTCATATGGTTTAACAAGATCTTTAGCGTCTCCATTGTTTTGTAAGTTCCAACCTGCATTTAATACATCGCCTACAGTAGCCGCATTCTTTTTGATATTTGGCAAATCTGCTGCCGCTGGGCCTTCAGAAGCTGTTGTGGGTTCCTCAGTTCCTTCTTTTGCACCTGGTAGGTTACCTGCTACATTCGTAATTGGTTTGTTATTCATGTTAATGCCATCAGCATTAGTTACAATACCACCTACATTAGTGCTGTCCAATCCTTTTAAATCTTTTGCCAATTTAAATGTTAAGGTGTTGCCATTTTCATAATTTACACCGATATTACCCTCAGATAATTTAGTTTTATCTGCACCACCTAACAAGTTCAAACGGCTGTCTTTCATACTTCTGCTTACAATTTTCTTTTTATCTGCATCTGCTTTTTTCGCATCTGCATCAGCACCTGTTACCTCGCCTGCATCAGCATCGTCACCAGCATATAGGAATGTTGGATCTATTGTCATGTTATTCAAAATGCCATATAACTGAGAACCGTTGATACCATCAGTGGAAGTTTCAGATACTTCACCAGCCGCTACGTTCTTTAACTGACGTTCATAACCTGCTTTACCAATAGATACTACGTCACCTTTACCAGTTGTGGAACCACCACTCCAATTGTATGTATGTCCATTAACCGTTACAGATGTTTGTTTCGTACCTTCTTTATCTGTTACTGAACCACCACCTAGTGCTACAGAGTTATCAAATGTCGCTGTTGCTCCAGAACCAAGTGCAGTGGCATTGACTTTCTCTGCTTGAGCACCTGTACCAAGAGCCACAGAAATATCTCCAGCTTGCGCTTTTACACCGATGGCAATAGCTGCTTCACCAGATTTAGTATCTTTATAACGACCACCATCTGTATGTAAGTTTTTACCTGTAAGGTTAGTATAAGCAGCACCAACAGTACCTGTTACTTTATTTCCATCAGAGTCAGTATATGTCGTAGTGGCTGCAACTGCTCTATCGACGTCATCATTACCGATTGCAATAGAAGAGTTACCGTATGCTAATGTATTAGCACCTAACGCAACGGATTGATCTCCAAAAGCTTTAGCCCCTTCATGTCTCGCATTACCAGCACCAATCGCTACGGATTGAGAGGATTTTTTCTCATTACCTCTACCATCAAAACCTGCGAAGGCATGTCTGCCAATAACAACGTTACCTGCTCCATTAGCGTCAGTTTCATCACCAATAACAACATTGTTACCTTGTCTACTTGCGTTAGCATCCCTACCAATAGCAATACTACTGCTATTAGTTAAAGCAGTGCCTTTATCGATTGCATTATCAGTAGTACTACCAATAGCAACCCCTGCTTCTACTGTATCTACACCTACTGCCATAGGACCTACCACCATAGCCATAGCTGCTGTAGCAACTACCACTGCTTTTGTCTTGTTGCGGCCCACTCGTTTTGCTAATTCAGATACTACTACGTAACATCCTTTTGTTTTGCTCCAAACTACTTTGTAAATTTGATTTAATCCCATTTGATTTCCTATCCTTTCTTAATTACTTTACATATACTCCTATACCCGACAACTTACTATTAATAAAACAAAAAAGCTATAACTATGTACTACTTTATAAATTACAGTTTTCCTCATACATCACACTATGATTAATAGTAATGTCATTTTTTTCATTTCTATACATCGAATTATATCGAAAAACTTAGAATTATGCAATATATTTTTGCGTTTATACGTATTTAGTATAGTT
>NZ_RQVH01000027.1:0-16709 GCF_003992185.1 Veillonella sp. CNR 79/14
ACTATTTTTTATTTCAAAATTATTCTCATTTACTTATTCTGTAGGATATTTACTTTTACATCCATATATACCTTAACGGTTACAACAGAAAACACTCATTTTCTCTACAAAATAATTCCAGCACAAAGCCACCCTAGATAACAGTATGTAATTCATCTCTTTTCTGTTATACTAATGATACGATAAGTAAATTACATAAACCATTGACAAGACTTTCTGAGTCGGTCTACGACACCTCAGAAACTAAAGGAGTTTTTATGCGATACAACACACGAATGACTAAAGAACAAGCCAAGGAAATCTATGCTGACTTAGGGTATCTTTCCCAACCATTTCCGTATGCATCTGCTCCGTTCCTTGAAAGTTACGCTCGTCTATTAGGGCTTTCACCGGCTCCTGCAAGCACTGCTCGCATTTTAGAAATCGGCTCTTCCTACGGCGGTAATTTAATTTCTCAAGCCCTGTTCTATCCGAAGGCTACTTTCACAGGCATCGAAATTGCTCCGACCCAAGTGAGCGTGGGCAAGACCTACATCGACCAATTAGGCATCACCAACCTTGACTTGTTAGAAGGTGACGTCAATGAAAGTCACGAGTGCCTCGGCACCTACGATTACATCGTCGCCCATGGCTTCTATTCTTGGGTAGACGAGGAAACGAAAGACAATTTCCTTCGCCTCTGTAAAGAGCATTTAGCAGAGAATGGTATCTTGTACATGTCTTATAACACCTACCCAGGTTGGCATAAAATGGACAGTGTACGTGCTCTCTTAGAGTTTGCCAACAAAGATGTGGACACATTAAACCATCGTGAAAAAGTGCGCCATGGTAAAACGCTGGCAAGTAAGCTAGGTGCTCTCATGCTCGAATACGATATGGTAAAAAGCCAACAATCATCCTTTTTACAGTCCTTGCGCCAAACATTGCAAAAACAAGATTGCTATGTAGGTCATGACCATTTAGAGCCAGTGAACACGCCGGTGTACTTTCACCAATGCATGGACCATATGGCAGAGCATGGATTCACCTACCTATGCGATTGTGATCTCAATTTATCCTTCCCTGCTGTATATGACGAAACATTGCGCACTAAATTACAAGAGCTCGCTCCGCATGACCCATTAGCACGAGAACAGTACATCGATTTTATGCTGAATACAGCATTCCGCAAATCCTTGTTCACTCACAAGGGGGCTACTCCAAAACGTATCACCGAAACATCTGTGACAGATGCAGGATTCCAGCGCAGCTTGGAGCAATTTCTATTTACCCTACGTATTCCATCAGAGCATTTAAAATCCATCTTTGAAGACTTGGCAAAACGGATGGATAGCTCTGCAACAAAAGCATTAGTAGATTTATTCCAACAAGAGGGCCCTCATTTCTATCTGAAACACAACACATTAGTAACCTATACAGAAGAGCATGTAATTCCTGATATGTGCTTGCCATTGTTCTATCAGTTCTTAGTAGAACACATCATTCAAGGCGGTATCAGCCTATCCGTGTTGGAAACAGAGCATCCTTTCAAACACCATATTTTTGAAGAGAAGAAAAGCTACATCCCTGAACGCTATATTCCATTTGTAGAGATTATGCCACAAGAAGGCGTGAACGCTTACATCTATCCTGGCAATCGCTACAATGACCCTATCTCCGATTTCAATGAAGAAGATTTAGAGTTCATGAAACTCCTCAGCAAGCCAACCACAAAACATGATGTAATGTGCAAAATCTACGAGGCTATGACAGAAGAAAGCATTAGCCCTCTAGCCTTACAACAATCCAACAAATACGCCATGATCCTTGCTTTCTACGAAGAAATGATTCGACGTATGGAATACTTCGGATTCTTAGAAGTAGACGAAACACAATTTAATTAATACTAAAACAGCGACTCCATCCCACCGGACAGAGTCGCTATTTTCATGTATTCAATTCATTTTATTTCGCCTCTATACTATATGTTACAAAACCCAAAAATCCCGCTATCTGACTATAAACGGTTCTCTATTAGATAGAGCCTCTATATGCCATAGAAAAGCAAAAAAGGCTGCAACAGAATGAGTGAAACTCATCCTATCACAACCAGATTGCTGTTGATTATACAAGCTCAAGAATAGCCAATGGAGCTGCATCGCCTTTACGAAGGCCAAGTTTGATTACACGAGTGTAACCACCGTTGCGCTCAGCATATTTTGGAGCAATTTCATCAAATAATTTTTTTACTGCATCTTCGTTCATAAGAAAAGCAAGAACTTGACGACGAGCATGTAAGTCGCCACGTTTGCCTAATGTAATCATTTCATCAACATATTTGCGAAGCTCTTTTGCTTTTGCTTCTGTTGTTTCAATGCGTTCATGTACGAAGAGAGATGTTACCATACCGCGGAACAACGCTTTACGAGCGGAACTGTTGCGGCCTAATTTTCTGTATGCCATTAGTCTTTCTCCTCTTATTCGCTTTGAGATGTTAAGGAATCATTACTCTCATTGTAAGATTGTAATTTCTCTAGAATTTCTTCTACAGATTTTTTCCCTAAATTGCGGATTTTTCCTAATTCGTCTTCTGTTTTACCAGTTAAGTCACCGATAGTATGAATGTTAGCACGTTTCAAACAATTGAAAGCACGAACAGACAACTCAAGATCTTCAATAGGAATTGTCGTTGGTCCTTTAGGTTCAGCATCAATATCGCCACCTTCTTGACCATTTGCACTTGTTAATTCTGCTTCACTTTCCCCTACATTAATCATATCATGAGAATGAGCTAGTCGAGTAAAGTTTCCTAGATAGGAAATCATGATTGCTGCAGATTTAGCAATTGCATCAGATGCTGTAATAGAACCATTTGTCCAAACTTCTAAAGTAAGCTTATCAAAGTCCATTTCGTTGCCCACGCGGACATCGCTGACTTCATATTTTGCTCTTAGAATTGGCGAGAAGATAGAATCAATTGGAATTTGACCAATCATATCATCTTCACGTTTATTCTTAGTAGATGGTACATATCCTTTACCGCGTTCGATACGCACATCCATTACAAGATGAGCTGCTTCATCCATTGTAGCAATTACCAATTCTGGATTTAAGACTTCGACTTCAGGAGGCATGAATTGAATCAAGTCACCTGCTGTTAATACTCCATCTTTACGAACATCGATATGTACATCCATCGGTACAGGTGCTTCATCTTCAAGACGAATGCACAACTGTTTAAGGTTCAGAATAATATCGGATACATCCTCACGAACACCTTCAATCGTAGAGAACTCATGAAGTACTCCGTCAATCTTGATGGAAGTAATTGCTGCTCCATCTAAGGATGAAAGCAAAATGCGACGCAAGCTATTACCGAGAGTAATACCATAACCACGATCCAATGGCTCGCATACGAATTTACCGTAGCGGCCATCTTCAGTCATTACTACTTTCTCGATTCTAAGTTTTTTTTCTTCGCTCATCAGGTATACCCTCCTCTAAAACTTGTCACTTTTCTAAGTATATAGCTCAGATTATACGCGACGACGTTTTGGAGGACGACAGCCGTTATGAGGAATTGGAGTCACATCTTTAATGCTTGTTACTTCAAGACCAGCTGCTTGCAACGCACGAATCGCTGCTTCACGACCAGATCCTGGACCTTTAACAAATACTTCTACAGTGCGAAGACCGTGTTCCATAGCTGCTTTTGCCGCTTGTTCAGCTGCCATTTGTGCTGCAAATGGAGTGGATTTACGGGAACCACGGAAACCTAGACCACCAGCAGATGCCCAAGAAAGAGCATTACCGTTTACGTCTGTTACTGTAACGATAGTGTTGTTAAAAGTGGAGCGAATATGCGCTGCACCAGATTCGATATGTTTCTTTTCTTTTCTTTTGGATCTAACTGTTTTCTTAGCCACAATATCCCTCCTTTATTATTTCTTCTTACCTGCGATTGCTTTACGAGGACCCTTACGAGTACGAGCATTTGTCTTCGTACGTTGACCACGACATGGAAGTCCCATACGATGACGTTTACCGCGATAGGAGTTGATTTCAATTAAGCGTTTAATGTTAAGTGCTTCTTCACGACGAAGATCACCTTCTACTTTATACTCTGCATCAAGAAGTTCACGGATTTTAGCTACTTCATCTTCACTTAAATCACGAACGCGAGTATCTGGGTTGATACCAGTTTTTGCTAATACTTCTTTAGAAAGAGTAAGACCGATACCGTAAATATAAGTTAAACCAATTTCCACACGTTTGTCACGTGGTAAATCTACACCGGCTATACGTGCCATCTATTCATCCACCTCCTATCAATTATCCTTGTTTTTGTTTATGTTTTGGGTTTTCGCAAATAACCATTACACGGCCTTTACGTTTAATAATTTTACATTTTTCGCATATCTTTTTAACTGATGGTTTAACCTTCATAAGTACCTCCTTTGTGGATCCTATGCTTACTTAAAGCGATAGGTGATGCGACCACGGCTTAAGTCATATGGTGTCAGTTCCATAGTAACTTTATCACCAGGAAGGATACGGATAAAATTCATACGCATTTTACCTGACACATGAGCCAAAACCACATGACCATTTTCCAATTCAACTTGGAACATAGCATTTGGTAGTGCCTCAACGACCGTACCTTCCACTTCAATAACGTCTTCTTTTGACATATCTTTTATCCTCCGGTTACTGGTTATTGTATTAACCTCGGTGTATCACGCATAGTCAGTATTTCAGTACCATTTTCAGTAATGGCAATGGTATGTTCAAAGTGAGCAGCTGGCTTACGGTCCATTGTGACCGCAGTCCAGTTATCTTCAAGAACTCTTACTTTGTGCGTGCCCATAGTAATCATTGGCTCAATACAGATGACCATTCCTGGTCTAAGTTCTGGACCTTTGCCCTTAGTACCATAATTTGGAACTTGTGGATCTTCATGCATGCTTTTTCCTAAACCATGTCCTACAAAATCTCGCACAACACCATATCTATGACGTTCTGCATGAGATTGTACGGCATGGGAAATATCTCCTACATGATTACCCGCTACAGCTTGTTCAATCCCTTTGAAAAGACATTCCTCTGTAACTTTTAGTAATGCATAGACTTTAGGACTTACTTCTCCTACTGGAACAGTAATAGCAGAATCCCCATGATATCCATTAATAGATGATACTAAATCAATGCTGATGACATCGCCATCTTTTAGTATACGAGATGCACTTGGAATCCCATGTACCACTTCATGATTTATGGAAGCACAGATAGTTGCTGGATACCCATAGTAACCAATGCAGCTTGGAACTCCTCCATGACTGCGAATATATTCTTCGGCAAATTGGTCTAACTCAAGCGTTGAAACACCCGGCTTAACTAGTTTAGCAAGCTCGGTTAACGTTGCTGCTGTCAGTTGAGATGCCTTTCGGATATGCTCAATTTCTTCGGGCGATTTAAAAATAATCATTGATTATTTCTCCAAAGCCGTAACGATATTTGCAAATACTGTGTCCACATCCTGTAAGCCGTTGATTTCTACATATTGACCACTATTACGATAGTAATCGATCAATGGTTTAGTAGACTCTTCGTATACAGCAAGACGTTTCTGTACTGTTTCCGGTTTGTCATCATCACGATTTTCAAGACGTGCTCTTTCACTGATGCGTCGAACCAACTCTTCAGAGGGAACACTTAAATTAAGTACAGCATCAAGAACGATGTTCATTTCTTTTAAAATCGCATCCAAAGAAACAGCTTGTGCTGTTGTTCGAGGGAAGCCATCTAAAATGAAACCTTGTTTACAGTCATCCTTGGACAAGCGTTCACGAACGATGCCAATGGTAACGCTATCTGGAACTAATTGTCCAGCATCCATATATTTCTTAGCTTCTAATCCTAATGGAGTAGATTCTTTTACAGCGGCACGGAACATGTCACCTGTAGAAATTTGAGGGATACCATATTTTTCAATCAGACGAGCTGCCTGCGTGCCTTTACCAGCACCTGGAGGTCCCATTAATAAAATATACATATCATAATCTCCTATTTCACAAAGCCCTTATATTGGCGTGTTAATACTAAAGATTCTACTTGTTGCATTGTATCTAATGCTACGCCCACCACGATAAGTAGTGCTGTACCACCAAAGTACACACCTTGAATACCTGTCAATCCACCAATCATATTTGGTAAGATTGCAACGAAAGCTAAGAAAAATGCACCTACTAATGTAATTCGAGTCATTACTCGGTCTACATAGTCAGCAGTCGGTTTTCCTGGGCGAATACCTGGGATAAAACCACCGTGTTTTTTCATATTATCTGCCATATCCGTAATATTGATTGAGATAGCTGTATAGAAGTATGTAAAAAATAAAATCAACACAGCATACAAAATAGTTTGTATCGGCGTTCCCCATTGGAAATAACTTGCAACTGTTTGTACCCAAGGTACTTGTACAAATTGTGCCAATGTGGCTGGGAACATCAATATGGATGACGCAAAGATAATTGGGATAACCCCTGCTTGATTGACTTTCAACGGCAGGAATGTTGAGTGACCACCATACATTTTTCGTCCTACTACGCGTTTAGCATATTGAATAGGAATTCGACGTTGGCCTTGTGTCACAGCAATTACAAGAACGATCATAGCTACCGCAATGATAGCAAATAGAATCGCTTGAAATACATTAATTGTACCTACTTGTAGGTACTGGTAAATGGTATGAACCCCATCAGGGAATCGCGCCACGATACCAGCAAAGATAATGAGAGAAATACCATTACCTATGCCATGAGCTGTAATTTGTTCTCCTACCCACATCAAGAAACATGTTCCTGCTGTCAAAATAATAGAGATTAGAATTACAGACATGAAGCTATTATCAATAAGTGCGTTGCTAGCACGTAATGCATAAGTCATACCAAAGGCTTGAATAAAGCCAAGAATTACTGTACCATAACGTGTTACTTTAGCAATTTTTTTACGCCCTTCTTCTCCATCTTTACTCCATGCTTCAAATGTTGGTACTACGGCTCCTAACAATTGCATAATGATTGATGCATTGATATAAGGAGTAATACTCATTGCAAAGATAGAGAACTTACTTAACGCACCACCGGCGAACAAATCTAGCAAACCAAATAAGTTACCACTGGTGAATAAGCTTTCAATAACAGATGCCTCTACGCCAGGTACCGGAATATGGATACCTAAGCGAAAGACAATGAACATAAGTAATGTATAAACTACTTTGTTGCGTAATTCCGTTACTTTTGTGATATTCAAGAGGCTATCTAGCACCCTAGATCACCTCTACTTTTCCACCTGCTGCTTCGATTTTTTCTACTGCAGATTTTGTAAATCCGTTAGCGATAACAGTTAATTTACGTTCTAAAGTTCCGTTACCAAGGATACGGATACCATCACGTACGTTTTTCAAAATACCAGCTTCAATAAGAGCTACTGGATCTACAGTTGCACCGTCTTCAAAACGATTCAATTGGGATACATTAACTTCTGCATATTGAAGTGCAAAGATATTTTTGAAACCACGTTTTGGTAAACGACGATAAAGAGGCATTTGGCCACCTTCGAAGCCAGTGCGCACACCGCCACCACTACGAGAATTTTGACCTTTTTGACCACGACCGGAAGTTTTACCTAAACCGGATCCAAGACCACGACCTACACGAGTACGAGTTTTTTTGGAACCTGCAGCCGGAGCTAATTCATGAAGTTTCATTCGTGCACCTCCTTATCTATTATACTTCTTCTACTTTTACTAAATGTCTAACTTTATGAAGCATACCTTCGATTTGAGGTGTCACTTCTTTAACTACTTGGGAGTTAGTTTTTTTCAATCCAAGAGCTTTAACAGTCGCACGTTGATCTGCAGGACGACCGATTAAGCTTTTTGTTAATGTTACTTTAACTTGTGCCATTATTGGTCTCCTTATTAACCGTAAATTTCTTCAAGAGTTTTGCCACGAAGTGCAGCCACGTCTTGAGCTCGTTTTAATTGAGCTAAACCTTCTAGTGTTGCGCGAACCATGTTGTTAGGATTAGAAGATCCTAAGGATTTAGTCAAGATGTTACGAACACCAACTAATTCCAATACGGCACGCACTGGGCCACCAGCGATAACTCCAGTACCTTCTGCAGCTGGTTTCAAGAATACACGACCTGCGCCGAATGTTCCTGTAACTGTATGAGGGATTGTACCATTTTTAATAACAACATGAATAAGGTTTTTCTTAGCATCATCAATACCTTTACGGATTGCATCAGGTACTTCCGCAGCTTTACCTAAGCCAACACCTACATGACCGTTGCCGTCACCAACAACTACAAGGGCGCTGAAGGAAAAACGACGACCACCTTTAACAACTTTGGCTACGCGGTTGATGAATACTACTCTTTCTTTAAGATCAAGAGTTGTGTAATCAATTCTTGCCATGTCTATAGTTCCTCCTTCTTAGAATTTTAAGCCTGCTTCACGAGCACCTTCTGCAAGGGCTGCTACACGACCATGATAAATGTAACCACCGCGGTCAAATACTACTGTATCGATACCTGCAGCAATTGCTTTTTTCGCAACAGCTTCACCAACTGCTTTAGCAGCAGCTACGTTACCGCCGTAGGAAAGATTTAATTCTTTATCTTGAGAGCTAGCAGATACTAATGTTTTGCCAGCTACGTCATCAATGACTTGAGCATAAATATTGCTTAAAGAACGATATACGTTCAAGCGAGGACGTGCAGCCGTACCGGAAATGTGACGACGTAAACGTAAATGACGTTTTGCACGAGCAATTTTGCGTTTGGATGTTCCTGCCAAGATGTCCACTCCTTTCTAATGTAAACTGTTATTACTTACCTTTAGCGCCAGCTTTACCTGCTTTACGACGAACAACTTCGCCTTCGTAACGGATACCTTTACCTTTGTAAGGTTCTGGTTTTCTCCATTTACGAATATCAGCTGCTACTGCACCAACAACTTCTTTGTCAGCACCAGAAACAACGATTTTATTAGGAGCTGGGACATCGATTGTAATACCAGCAGGAGCTTCCATCTCTACTGGATGGGAGAAGCCCAATGTTAAAGCAAGTTTGTTACCTTGCTTAGCCGCTCTGTAACCAACGCCATTGATTTCTAAAGTTTTAGTAAAGCCTTCATGTACGCCTGTTACCATATTTGCAACAAGAGCACGAGTTAAACCGTGTAAAGAACGGTGTTCTTTTCCATCGCTAGGACGAGTTACTGTGATTACATTTTCTTCAACAGCAATGTTAATATCCGGATGGAAAGTACGAGTTAATTCACCTTTTGCACCCTTAACTGTTAACGTATTCTCGTTTTGAGATACTGTTACGCCAGCTGGGATCTCGATAGGCATTCTACCGACACGTGACATTCTTTCTACCTCCTATTGCTATGATTACCAAACGTAAGCGATTACTTCGCCACCTAAGCCTTCTTTACGAGCTTGTTTGTCGCTCATAATGCCTTTAGATGTAGAAATAACTGCAATACCTAAACCACCAAGTACGCGAGGAAGTTCTTCCTTTTTCGCGTATACACGTAGACCTGGTTTAGAGATACGTTTAATACCGGTAATTACTTTTTCATTATTAGAACCATATTTCAATGTTACTTTTAAAGTAGCATGTTTTTCATTTTCAATTGTTTCAACTTCCTTAACGAAACCTTCGTCTTTAAGGATAGCTAAAACAGCAGCCTTCATTTTAGAAGCAGGGATTTCAACTGTTTCATGAAGTGCAGAGTTTGCATTACGGATGCGAGTCAGCATATCCGCAATCGGATCTGTCATTACCATCTTCTAAAAACCTCCTCTCGTTATCCTATTACCAACTAGCTTTTTTCACGCCAGGGATTTGTCCTTTGTACGCCAATTCACGGAACGCAATACGGCTAATGCCGAATTTACGTATATAACCATGAGGACGACCTGTTAAGTTGCAACGGTTGTGCAAGCGTGTTGGGGATGCGTTGGCAGGTAATTTGGATAAACCTTCATAATCGCCTGCTGCTTTTAACGCTTCGCGTTTTGCTGCATATTTTGCAACGATACGTGCACGTTTTTTCTCACGTTCGATCATAGATTTTTTAGCCATCTATCGTTTCCTCCTAATTATTTTTCAAAAGGCATGCCGAATTGTGCCAATAATTCACGAGCTTCTTCGTCAGTGTTAGCTGTTGTTACGAAGATAATATCCATACCTGTTACTCGTTCTACTTGATCGTATTCGATTTCAGGGAAGATTAATTGCTCTTTTAGGCCCAATGCATAGTTACCACGACCATCAAACGCTTTAGCGCTGATACCACGGAAGTCACGCACGCGAGGCAATGCCGCATTAATCAATTTATCGAGGAATTCATACATGCGTTCGCCACGAAGAGTTACTTTTGTGCCAAGAGGCATACCTTCACGAACTTTGAAGTTCGCAATGGATTTTTTCGCGCGAGTTACGACTGGTTTTTGGCCAGCGATAATTTCTAAATCTTTAACAGCTGCGTCCAATGCTTTGGAATTACCAACAGCATCGCCTACGCCGATATTGATTACGATTTTTTCTAATTTAGGAATTTCCATTACGTTGCCATATTGGAATTTCTCTTGTAAAGCCTTCTTAATTTCAGAAGTATATTTTTCTTGTAAACGAGACATTTTGTAAAAGACCTCCTTTCCTTATCAATTAAAGTTTAGCGCCACTTTTAACAGCTACACGAACTAAAGAACCATTTTCCTCAACTTTTCTAGTACGAGTTGGAACTTTTTGTTCAGGATCTAACACCATTACATTGGATACATGGATTGTACCTTCTTTTTCAATGATGCCACCTTGAGGGTTCGCTTGGCTAGGTTTTGTATGACGTTTAACTAGGTTAAGACCTTTTACAGTTACTCGTTCTTTTTTGATATCAACAGCGATGATTTCGCCTTGTTTACCTTTTTCCTTGCCGGAGATAACAACAACTGTATCACCTTTTTTAACATGTAGTTTTTGGGACATGTTGAGCTCCTCCTTCTTATAACACTTCTGGAGCAAGGGAGATAATTTTCATGAAATCTTTTTCACGAAGTTCTCTTGCTACAGGTCCGAAAATACGAGTTCCGCGAGGGCTTTTGTCGTCTTTAATAACTACAGCAGCGTTCTCATCGAAACGGATATAGGAACCATCTTGACGACGGATGCCTTTTTTAGAACGAACAATAACGGCTTTTACAACGTCGCCTTTCTTGACAACGCCACCGGGTGATGCATCTTTTACAGAAGCAACGATTACGTCACCAATATTGCCAAATTTACGGTAAGAACCGCCCATCACTTGGATGCACATAATGCGTTTCGCACCAGTGTTATCGGCAACATTCAAAATTGTTTGTTGCTGGATCATGACTTTTCCTCCTTACATCACTGATTATTTTTGTCTTTCAATAATTTCTACAACTCTCCAACGTTTATCTTTAGATAATGGACGAGTTTCTACGATTTTTACGATATCGCCAACTAAGCATTCGTTATTTTCATCATGAGCTTTAAAACGTTTGCTTGTTACCATTGGCTTGCTATATAATTCGTGAGGTACTTTACGATCGATTTGTACAACAACTGTTTTGTCCATTTTGTTGCTTACAACTTTACCTACACGTGCTTTTCGTACATTTCTTACTTCTGCCACGACTTTAAGCCTCCTATTCAATCCAAACAAAATTTGTTATTATGCGTTACCTTTAATTTCTTCTTCTCGTTGTACAGTTTTGATACGAGCGATAGTTTTTTTAACTTCACGGATACGCATTGGATTTTCTAATTGACCAGTAGCGAGTTGAAAACGTAGGTTAAACAACTCTTCTTTCAATTCGGAAACTTTAGTGTTCAACTCGGCAGCGCTCAAATTGCGAATGTCATTAACCTTCATTTACGTCACCACCCAATTCTTTACCCTTAACAACGAACTTCGTTTTGATTGGAAGTTTATGGCTTGCAAGACGCATAGCTTCGCGAGCCACTTCTTCTGGAACGCCGTTCATTTCAAACATTACACGTCCTGGGCGAACTACTGCTACCCATTTTTCTGGAGAACCTTTACCGGAACCCATACGAACGCCTGCTGGTTTTGCAGTGATTGGTTTATCAGGGAAAATTTTAATCCAAACTTTACCACCACGTTTAATGTAACGTGTCATAGCAATACGGGCTGCTTCGATTTGACGGTTTGTGATCCAAGATGGCTCTAATGCTACTAAACCGAAATCACCATGAGCAACTTTGTTACCACGCATTGCACGGCCTTTCATACGACCGCGGAATTGTTTACGATGTTTTACGCGCTTTGGAATTAGCATTAGTTGTCACCTTCTTCCTTTTTAGATGTTTGTTTAGCTTCTGGCAAAACTTCACCTTTGTAGATCCATACTTTAATACCGATGCAACCATATGTTGTATGTGCTTCTGCTGTTGCATAGTCGATATTTGCACGAAGTGTGTGAAGTGGAATGGAACCTTCACGGTAAGATTCGCTACGAGCGATCTCTGCACCGCCAAGACGACCGGATACCATTACTTTGATACCGTTAGCGCCTAAACGCATAGTGCGACCTACTGCTTGTTTCATTGCACGACGGAAGCTTACACGGCGTTCCAATTGACTAGCAATGCTTTCAGCAACAAGTTGAGCTTCCATGTCTACTTGTTTAATTTCAGCAATGTTTACATCGATTTGTTTATCTGTAAAACGTTTTAACTCTTTACGGATATCTTCGATACCTTGTCCACCTTTACCGATAACCATACCTGGTTTAGCTGTGTGGATAGTTACTTTAATACGTTTATTTGTACGCTCAATTTCAATGCGGGAAATACCAGCAATGAAAAGTGTTTTCTTCAAGAAAGTACGAATTTTTACGTCTTCATGAAGGTTAGATGCGAAATCTTTATCAGCATACCATTTTGCGTCCCAATCTTTTACGATACCAACACGCAAGCCATGTGGATTTACTTTTTGACCCACTCTGTTTCCCTCCTTCGATTAAGCTCTTTCTTTAACAACTACTGTTACGTGGCTAGAACGTTTCAAAATTTTGAAAGCCTGTCCACGGGAACGAGGATGAATGCGTTTCATTGTTGGGCCTTGATCAACAAAGATCTCGGACACATAAAGATTATCTACATTCATATCAAAATTGTGTTCTGCATTTGCAATAGCAGATGTCAAAACTTTAGTTACTACATCGGCGCCAACTTTCGGAGTAAACTTCAAGATGGCAAATGCTTCGCCGATGTTTTTACCGCGCACTAAATCTGCAACGATGCGGATTTTACGAGGCGCAATACGAATATGTCTAGCGATTGCTTTTGCTTCCATGTTAAATCCTCCTATTTTCTGCCTGTAGATTTTTCGTCCTTACCATGACCTTTATAAGTACGTGTAGGAGCGAACTCACCTAATTTATGACCTACCATATCTTCTGTAATGAATACAGGTACATGTTTGCGACCATCATGCACAGCAATCGTATGGCCTACAAATTGTGGGAAAATAGTAGATGCACGGGACCAGGTTTTTACTACTTTTTTATCATTAGTTTCATTTAAGGCATCAATTTTTTTCAGAAGAGATTCTGCAACAAAAGGGCCTTTTTTAATTGATCTGGACACTGTTATATCTCCTTCCTATATCCTATTTTGTACGACGTTTAACGATTAACTTGCTAGAAGCTTTTTTCTTGTCGCGAGTTTTAACGCCATGAGCTGGTTTACCCCAAGGTGTAACAGGATGTTTACGACCAACTGGAGATTTACCTTCACCACCACCATGAGGATGGTCACAAGGGTTCATTGTAACCCCGCGGTTGCCAGGACGAATGCCTAACCAACGTTGACGGCCAGCTTTACCAATAGTGATATTTTCATGGTCAATGTTAGATACAACACCTACTGTAGCACGGCATTCTACGCGTACACGACGAAGTTCACCAGATGGTAAACGAAGTAATGCATAGTTGCCTTCTTTCGCCATTAATTGAGCGGAAGTACCAGCAGAACGAACGATTTGTCCGCCTTTACCGATTTTCATTTCGATGTTGTGTACTTGAGTACCCAATGGGATATTAGCCAATGGTAATGCATTACCTGGTTTAATATCGGATTCAGGACCGGAGTAAACTACATCACCCACTTTAAGACCATGTGGAGCAATGATATAACGTTTTTCACCATCTGCATAGTTTAACAATGCAATACGAGCACTACGGTTAGGATCGTATTCGATTGTAGCTACGCGAGCTGGGATATTATCTTTAGTACGTTTGAAGTCAATAATACGGTATTGACGTTTATGACCGCCACCTTGATGACGTACTGTCATTTTACCAGTGTTATTACGACCACCTTTAGAAGTTACTTTTGCGAGCAAGGATTTTTCAGGTTTGCTTGCTGTAATTTCAGTAAAGGCAGACACTGTCATAAACCGACGACCAGCGGAGTACGGTTTAAATGATTTAATTGCCATTATTGGGCCTCCTTACTAGACTCTTATACACCTTCAAATAATTCAATAGTTTCGCCAGCTTTTAGAGTTACGATAGCTTTTTTATAATCGCTACGTTTACCCATTGTGCGACCCATGCGTTTAGTTTTTCCTAATACACGGATAGTGGCTACTTTTTCTACTTTTACGTTGAAGATAGATTCAACAGCTTTACGGATTTCTACTTTGTTCGCATTCAAAGGAACTTGGAAAGTGTATTTGTTTTCTTGCATTAACAAAGTTGTTTTTTCTGTAATGATTGGACGAATTAATACATCAAATTTGTTCATTATCCAAGCACCTCCTCAATTTTTGCAATAGCACCTTCAGCGATGAAGAGTTTGTCGTGATGCAATAAATCGAAGATATTAATGTTCGTGTATGGAAGAGCTTTCACACCTTGAATGTTACGAGCAGATAATTCCACATTTACATCACCATCAGTGATGAAAAGAACTTTTGCGTCACCTACTTGGAAGTTATTAAGAATATTTAATACTTCTTTAGTTTTTGGTGCAGCTAATTTCAATTCGTCGATTACGAACAATTCGCTGTTATTTACTTTATCAGATAATGCAGATTTAACTGCTAAGCGTCTAGCTTTACGAGGCATAGCTTTATAGTAGCTACGTGGTTGTGGACCAAAAGTGATACCACCACCTACCCAAATTGGGGAACGGCTAGAACCAGCACGAGCACGGCCTGTGCCTTTTTGTCTCCAAGGTTTTTTACCGCCACCGCGTACTTCTCCTCGAGTTTTAGTTGCATGTGTACCAAGTCGTTCGTTAGATAATTGACGAACTACGGCTTGATGCATAACAGCAGCGTTTACTTCAACACCGAATACTGCATCATTCAACTGGATTTCGCCGACTTTAGCGCCGGACATGTTGTATTTAGTTACTGTTGGCATTATGTATCCTCCTTTCGACAATTAGTTATTTAACAGGTTTTACTGTGTTGCGAACCATCACTAGGCTACCTTTAGCACCAGGGATGCCACCTTTGATTAATAAAAGGTTACGTTCAGTATCAACTTTTACAACAGATAGACGTTGTACAGTAACTCTGCCACCACCCATTTGTCCAGGAAGTTTTTTACCTTTAAATACTTTACCGCCGCCACCGGAGATCATTGGACCGATGGAACCTGGTTCACGATGAGATTTGGAACCATGAGTTTCAGGACCACGGCTAAAGTTATGACGCTTAATTGTACCAGCGAAACCTTTACCTTTACCTGTACCCACAACATCTACTAGCTCACCTTCTGCGAAGATATCAGCTGCCAGAGTTTGGCCCACTGTGTAATCAGTTGCTTCAGCAAGGCGAAGTTCACGAAGATATTTAACTGGCGCAACGCCGGCTTTATCGAACTGGCCTTTTACAGGTTTAGTTAAATGTTTTTCTTTAATGGAACCGTATCCAAGCTGTACTGCATTGTAACCGTCGGATTCAACAGTTTTTACTTGCACTACTACGCTAGGTGTAGTTTCCACTACAGTGACAGGAACTAGTTTGCCTTCAGTAGTGAAGACTTGAGTCATTCCTAACTTTTTACCCAAAATAGCTTTAGACATAATCGCACCTCCTTATTTCTTATAATTTTATTTCAATAGATACACCAGCTGGCAAATCAAGGCGAGTGATTGCATCTACTGTTTTCGAATTTGGTTCAATAATTTCTACTAAGCGTTTATGTGTACGCATTTCGAATTGTTCACGAGAATCTTTGTTAACATGTGGAGAACGAAGAATCGTGAAAATGTTTTTTTCTGTAGGCAATGGAATTGGTCCAGAAACCAATGCACCATTGCGTTTTGCAACGTCTACAATACGTTGAGCACTTTGATCCAATGCTTTGTGATCATATGCTTTCAAGCGAATACGGATTTTTTGTTGTTTTGCCATTGTTATATATCTCCCTTCGTCCATTTCCAGAATGAACTGCTCCATAGAAATTCTCCCTCGCGAGGGCAACCTTCTATATCATAGTTTATACACAACCTAAGAGCGGCAAGTTTGCCGCTCCTTGATTGCACGGTTTATATAGATAATCTTTCAGTCAGATTATGCTTCGATAGCTGTAACAACACCAGCGCCTACTGTATGGCCACCTTCGCGAATCGCGAAACGTAAACCTTCT